>CAJUGL010000013.1 GCA_910586515.1 uncultured Acetatifactor sp. | reverse complement strand
TGGGTTTCATAACCCCATCGGTGCCTTTCGCAGAAAGGCGGTTTATAAAAATGAAACAATTAAAGGGAATCAATCGATTGATGAACTATGTAAAACATAGGAAAGGTTTACTGTTTATTTTGGTTATCATGGCTGTTGTAACCTCTGTTATGGAGCTTGTTCCTCCGCAGTTAGTCGGAAAACTGGTTGATGTATTGTCTGAAGGCCAGATGAAAAAAGTCATACTGTACGTTTTTCTTTTTGGAGCAGTGTATGTTTTATCAGGCATTATTAAACTTATATACAGCAATCTGGTAATGAGTTTTAATTATAGAATAATAGAAGATGTCCGAAAGGATTTATTTTCAGCTCTGCTCTGTCGGCAGTATTATGTTACGGACAAAGAGATGACCGGTGACATTATTACGAGAGCAACCGGTGATATAGAACAGATTACAAGAGTTGTGGCCGGCCCCCTGAATGGATTTGTGGGAAGAATCCTGACGTTTTTCTTTTCCCTGATATTATTATGCTGCATTAGCCCGATATTGGTCTTTCTTACAATAGGAATATCTATCATTTTATTTTTTATGTCTAAAAATATCGGCGAAAAAAATAAGGAAAACGGGACGAAAGAGCGGGGAATGATAGGTTCTCTTTCACAAAAGCTGTCCGATGTCATCAGCAATCTGGTTTTGATTAAATCTTATCAAACGGAGCAGATTGAACTGAATGAATTGCAAGATAAAAGCCGGGAGCTGATAAACTGCAGAAATGAGCTGCTGAGACAAATGGCTAAGTATTGGAGCTGCGTGGAAATATGCAATGGAGTGGGGTTTGTTCTGGCGTTTGTGATCTCTGCATTTGCGGTTTCAGCAGGCCGCATTCCCATAGGGCAGATTGTGGTAATTTATTCGTATCTCCAAAGTTCATTTTCCTCCATGGTAAGCGTCAGCCGATATAAGACTGATATATATAATGCAGATGCGGCAATGGTTAGATTATTCTCAGTAATTCCGGAAGAAAAATTTTCTCTTTTTGCTGAAGATAACGCGGCCGTCCCAAAAACCGACGTCAATCTGGTTGAAGTGAAAGACCTTTCCGTGCATATTTCCGGCCGGGACGTAATCAGTCACGTTTCCTTCTGCCTGGAAAAAGGAAAATTATCGGTTCTTGCCGGAGAAAGCGGTTCCGGAAAAACGACTATACTTAATGCTCTGTTGGGATTCGTCAAAGAGTATTCGGGACAGATATTGATAAATGGGCAGGATTACACTGATAAACCGGATTTGCGCAGACAATTAACCCGAGTATCCTTTCAGAATGCTTATTTATTTCAGAAAACCCTGGAAGAGAACATTTATTATGGAAGCGAACGGGGTGCCCGAATGGCTATAACCGATGGAATAGATATCAGCAGAATAAGGCAGGCTCATCCGGCAGAAACCGTTTTAGAAGCTAAAAACAGCGGGTTATCAGGCGGTGAACAGCGGAAAATATCCTTTATCAGAACATTAAATAAAGATGTTCCCATGTATATTTTTGACGAACCGACAGCCGAAATGGACGCAAAAAGCAGCGCAGAAATCGTGAAAGTGTTAAAACTGCTGAGCAAGGAAGCTGTGATCCTTGTTATATCCCATGATGAAGCATTAATCTCCTGCAGCGATAATATTATATCATCTGTAAAAGTGAATCAAGCATAAAAATCACGAAGGTCTGTCCAGGCAGACCGGAAGAATCCGAGAAGCAGCTATAAGCCCTTTGCCGTGAGTAAAACAACTCATGGCAAAGGGCTTTTTGACAGAATATATGTTCGGTATTTTCTCACATTTTAGTGAGATTATCTTGACATACTGTCAAATGTGCGTTATACTGCTGTCAGACTAAATAAATAGAGAGCTGTTGGGAGAAACAAAATGTCTGTATGTTATGATAGATTATGGAAGCTATTGATAGACAAAAAAATGAATCGGACAGAATTGAAAGATATGGCGGGAATCAGCTTTAATGTTTTGGCAAAAATGGGAAAGGGCGAAACTGTTTCGTTGGAAAGCCTGCAGAAGATCTGCAGAACATTGGAGTGCAACATAGGAGATATCATGGAATTTACAGATGAGGAAGCCGATGCGCAGTGACGTAATCTGAAAATAAAAGAAAGGAACACACAGAAAATGGAAAACAACGGAAAAGCGTTTGGAGACAGCCTCTCCTCCAACATCGCAAAAGTAATCGTAGGAAAGGAACAGACCATCCGGCTCCTTGTGACGGCTCTGCTTGCGGACGGACATGTCTTACTGGAGGACGTACCGGGTACAGGCAAAACCAAGCTGGCGAAGACACTGGCCAAAAGCGTCAGCGCTGAATTTGCCAGGATTCAGTTTACCCCGGATCTGCTGCCCAGCGACATCACGGGACTGAATATATATGACAGGCAGAAAAATGAATTCGTGCTGCGCAAAGGCCCGGTTTTTACCAATATTCTTCTGGCGGACGAGATCAACCGCGCCACTCCCAGGACCCAGGCAGGGCTTCTGGAATGTATGGAGGAGCGGCAGGTTACCATAGACGGCGAAAGCTATGTGCCCGGAAAGCCCTTTTTCGTCATTGCCACCCAGAATCCGGTGGAGACTACCGGTACCTTCCCCCTGCCGGAAGCCCAGATGGACCGCTTTATGATGCGGCTTTCCATGGGACTGCCTGACAGGGCAGAGGAGCTTGCCATTCTGGACAAATATATGGACAGAGAACCCCTGGCGGAACTGGAAAGCGTCCAGACCCTTGCGGATCTGGAAAAGGCCAGAACGGAAGCGGCTGGGGTTTTTGTCCATCCTTGCGTACGGGAATATATGGTGGACATTGTGGAAGCAACCAGAAAGGGAGAGGAGATCATCCTGGGCGTCAGTCCCAGAGGAAACCTGGCCCTGCTTCGCTGCGCCAAAGCATACGCTTATCTGGAGGGAAGGGATTATGTGACGCCGGATGACATCAGGTCCCTGGCCATACCTGTACTGGCCCACCGGATCGTGCTGGGCTATGGCTGCGGGGGCACTGAGGGCACGGTGAAGCGTATGGAAAACATTCTGGCATCGATCCCGGTGCCCACAGAGGAGTTTGGCAGATGATCCGGTTATTAGGCATCGGTCTCATCGGTTTTCTTCTTCTCTGGTTACAGAAGCTCCTGTACGAGAAGCTCTGGGAAAAGTCTCTGTATGTCTCTGTGAGTTTCGGAAAGGATCCTGTCTTTGAGGGGGAACAAGGTGAGCTGAAAGAAATCATTGAAAACAGGAAGAGGCTGCCCCTGTCCATGCTGAAGGTAAAGTTCAAGACAGACAGGCATCTGATCTTCGGAAACGAGAAGGGCTCCCGCACCACGGACCAGTACTACCGCAACGATGTATTCCGCATCGGCGGAGGAGAGCGGGTAACCCGTACTTTGAAATTTCAGGGCGGACGACGGGGATATTATACCATTGACGAGATCAGCCTGGTGGCTTCGGATCTGTTTTTTCTGGGCCAGCTTGTGACGGACAGGCCGGCAAAAACGGAAGTGTATGTGTATCCCAGGCCCTATGACGCGGCGAGACTGCGGCAGTCCCTGGTCAGAATGAACGGAGAAATGCTGTCAAGACGCCACCTCCTGGAAGACCCTTTTGAATACCGGGGCATCCGGGAATACCAGCCCTATGACGACATGCGCAGCATCAACTGGAAAGCCACAGCCAAAACAGGAGATCTGAAGGTAAATCAGAGGAATTACACCTCCCTGAAAAGCGTGCGGATCTTCTTCAACATACAGGACGACAATATCCTGAAAAAGGATGCTGCCGTAGAGATGACCCTGCGGATCGTAGCTTCCCTGTGTCAGATTTTCCTGCAGCAGGGCATTCAGGTGTCCTGTTACGGCAATGGGATGGACATCGTCACCCACAGCCCTCTGAACATTCCGCCCAAGGCAGGGCAGGGACAGATGGATGCCGTATACAGGGGGCTTGCCAGAATTGATGTGGAGCTGCCCGCGGCAAATTTCCCGGAGATCTTTGAGGAAATGCTGTTTCAGAAGGCCCAGGGATCCTTTACCTATTTTGTGGCGCCCAATCGATATGACGACTTTGTGGAACTGCTGACCCGGTATCGGGATGCGGGAAATCCCTTTTTGTGGTTTTATCCTTCCTCTTCCGGCAGGGACCCGGAGCTTCCGCCGGCCCTGGAGCAGTATATCGACGTAGTTCGTTTTGAAGAATAAAGGGACAAAAGTGACCGGTTCCGGGGCCGAAGAGAGAACCGGACAGTAACGATAGAGGAGTCGAAATGAACATAGGTAAAATCCGATTTGTAAATGAAATCCTGACTCAGCAGATGAACCACTGGCTGCTGTATCCCCTGGCCCTGCTTGTGGCAGGCGCTTCTCAGAATCTGACGGGAGAGGGGAATTCCATGCTCCTGGCCTGGGCATTGTGCAGCCTGTTTCCCTTCTGCTTTTTTCTCATTCGGATTCGGGTGACGCGTCTCTTTCCCTTTGTACTGCTGCATTTAGGGACAGCGTCTCTTTCCCTGTTGATTCCGGCAGGCTTTCCCGCGGGAAAGGTGGTCTGCATCTTCTGCGCACTGGGCTATCTGCTATATTCCCATGTGCTTCGGCTGAAGCATGACACAGTGTTTTCGAACAGGATACATCTGGCGGCAGGCGTGGGCATGGGAGCGTTTTCCGTGTTTCTCGTCCATTACCTGGAGATCGGGAACTGGGATAACTGCTATATTCTTTCCCTGATTGCAGGCATCGCCCTGTATTTTATCGTATATTACATAGAGCATTATCTGCACTTCCTTTCCGTAAACGAAAGCAGCGCAGGTTATCTGCCTGCTGCAGAAATGTTTCACTCCGGCATGGGACTGGTACTGGCTTATACGATTCTGGGCGCGGGAATTCTCTTTTTCAGCGCGCAGTTTGCCTGGCTGTCAGGGCTTCTGCAGCCCCTGAAGAATCTGCTGCTTGGTTTTCTCCGCTTTCTGTTTTCCGGGCATTCCGTCACGGAAGAGGAGGCGGAGATTCCCATGGCAGAAGAGCAGCCTCAGTCCAATATGGGAGATATGGCTCTGCCTGAGCCTGGAGCGCCATTCTGGCTCTGGAAGGTTTTGGAGGCAGTGGCCATAGTGGCTCTGGTAGCCGTTATCTGCATAGGCGTGCTGATTTTACTGGTAAAGCTGTTTAAGTTGATTCAGCAGTACAGAAATCTTCGCCTCCATAAGACCCGGAATGTAGTGTCTGCAGATGCGGTGGATTTGCGGGAAAAATGTGAACTGGAGCGGATTACCCAGAAGAAAAGGACGAATTTCCTGGCGGCGCTTTCCCCCCAGGAACGGATACGCAGGCTATATAAAAAGAAGCTTCTGTCCTCCGCGCCCCGGATGGCCGAAGAGGACAGGAACCGTCTGGATCTTTATACCGCGGCAGAGTGGGAGAGGAAACTGGAAACCCGGGGAATGGCCCAGGTCTATGAACAGGCCCGCTATTCCGCCCGTGAGATGACCGGGGCGGATGTGCGGCGGATGAAGGAATCCTGTAAGTAAATGTGCAGCCGGACTTTTCTTTTCTGATGGTCTCATGAGAATAAATCCCCGCCTTGGCTATTGGCGGGGATTGGTTTTAGATCATTCATCCACCTCAAGTGTTTCGTGAACAGTACCTTTCCCGGCTTTCAACTCCTGGACGGATTTCTTCACATAGGCCGTGTTAGCCTCGGAGAAGAATGGATCGGCAGTCTGGACGCTCTCAAACGGAATGCACTTTTCCACGGGACTGCCTGACAGGGCAGAGGAGACTGCGGCAGGCCCGTTTTGCTTACTCAATATCCTCAATGACAGGCAGATCATCCGAAAAAGTCTCCCGTCCGAGTTCATCGATGGTGGTATGTCCCGCCTTGCCATATTGGTAGAGCTGATCCAGGAATTCAATGGCCGAGCGGATCTTTGTCCGAAGCAGATATCCTCCGGACTGTGTGGCTTCCGTCAGGGCGGAAGCGGAGAGATTCGGCGTCCAACCGTATGCCCTGCCGTGGAAGTCCTGAATTTTTTCCAGTACTTCGTTAAATTCTTCCCGGGTAAGCGGCAGCAACTGAGGGGCCCTGGTCAGCAGATCCAGCACGGTTTTGGCCGGTTCCTGCTCCATGGGATAAATCTCCGCCAGGTTCTCGTATTCGTGCTTGCCCTCGATCACATCCTCCGCGTAGGAAGCGCTTAGGGCAAAAACGCTGAATGTGGCCTCCGGACATCGTTCGGGCAGCAGAAAGTCCGCCATATTCCGGTAGGCGTTCAGCCGGGCCTTTTTTCCAAGCCGCCCCATGAGTTCCGTCTCGTCCATCAGAATAACCCAGCCATGATACCCCATCTGTCCAAACAGATGACTCATGAAGGAGAAGTAATCCTGACAATGCTTTGTTTTGGTGAAATTTACATTGTATTTTACAGGTTCGTTGAAAATGCGGCGGTAAATCTTCTTCAGCGGCGCATTGGCCATAAAATCGCCTTCCAGGTCTGCCTGCAGAAGGAATTTTTCGTCTGCGTCCTCAGTGTTCAGGTAGGATCGGAAGAGATAATAGAGCTTGTCCGTGTTCAGCCGTTTCAGCGCGTAAAGCAGCATTTCATTGGCAATAGGACTGCCTGCTGATATTTTTTCCAGTTCATGGATAAAGCCGGGCTGTCTGCGTTTGGGGAGATAGGTATTGCTGATCAGCTTCTGGTAAACCAGATACAGCTTGTCCATGGGCGTCTCCTTGCTGAGCGAAAGATAGGAGACCACCATATTGTTGGAATGGGCCAGATTAAAGACTGTGTTCAGCAGATGGGTTTTGCCCTCCCCGTATTTTCCGCTGATGACCATTCCGCTGGATTTTCCCTGTTCGCATACCATATCCAGACGGCCGGAAATTTCCTTCATGATCTTCGGACGCGCCTCGGAAAAATATTGTCCCACTGCCCGGGAAGGAATCCCGGAACGCAGGGCTTCAATGATGTGTCTTGCTTCAAAATCATACATTGGCGTTTTCCTCCTGCATGGCGTTCAGTATCAGCTGCGGGATACCCAGGGCCCCGGTTCTGGCCTGGGCGGCGATTTCCCTGGCCTTCTTTTCATCCACCGGGGAAGGAGGCACACTGCCGTCCAGACGGGCCTGGCTCTCGGAGATGGCAAGGCTTCCGGAGACGGCCAGACTTTCGGAAATAGCCTGAATGACTTCCGGGGTATACTCCTGCATTGCCATTCGGTCAAGGTCAACCATGTCGGAGAAACGGTTGAAATGCTCTCCTACAACTTCGTTCTGAATCCGCATCCACAGCGCCTGATAGGATTTCAGCCCTGCGTTCTCGTTGTCCATCAGTTCCCGGTCAAAGGCATACACAAAGAAAATATTCTTCATGCTGTCAATATCGTCAATGAGCTGACGTATGCTCTCGTAAGTATCTTCGCGCTTCATCTTTGTATAGTGAACAGGTTCCAGACTGGAACGGCTGGTCAGTATTTCCAGGTCGTCCACTGCAATAAACAGACCGGAATATCCGCCCATCCGGACCACCTCCGCAAGGGAGCGCAGCATATGTCTTGCATTGTATTTTGTGATGCGGCTTGGATAAAAATCAAGAGCTCTCAGCTGGGAAAGCTTAATGGACCGATCCCCCTCCATCCAGGCCAGAAGCAGCTCCCGGTTCTGTTCCTCCAGGATGGGATACCCCAGAATACTGCCTGTCAGCATACTGCAGGCCAGGGCAAAATTGTTGTCCAGAAGAGAATTGTCCAGAAAGATCTGCCGCAGCTGGGAACGGATCTCCCGCCTGGTCAGCGCATCTCCGGAACCGCTCTGGGAAAGATAGTCGATAAATTTCATTCCCTCCGGAATATCCCCGCAGGAAAAGCCCATCTCTTCAATCAGATGCCTGCTGATTCCCTCCAGGCAGGACAGAATGCCGCACTGGCGGAAAATCTCCACATAGATTTCCTTAAAGTCATGCATCCAGATGTTTCTGGCAGAGAAACTGACCGTTTTGTAATTCTCTTTTTCAGCCAGGTCAGCTGCAAGGCGCAGGAGATGAGTCTTGCCGCTTCCGGGACGCCCTGTGATGAATTTGATCTTGCTGCCGCCGTCCCGAATAAATTCTTTCAGATATTTCTCCTGCCAGAAATCGGAAAGAAAATCAATTCCGCAGGACAGCTCACCGGCATGAAGAATGCTGTAGGATTCCGGCATATCAAAAATAATGTTCTTTTCAATAGAATCTGATTTCATATATATCTCTCTTTCGGCTCGTCAAGTACGGGCGTATCTATTCATAAAAACGGATGGTGGCAAGAAACCGGGCCTGCCCGTCCTTATCCAGTATGCGGATGGCTTTATTGCTGTTCCGACTGGGACCAAATTGGAATCTGCGGCCGTTCCTGGTCTCCTCTATGCCGGAGATTAACAGTCTCGCCAGGTCAAAGGCAAAACTCTGCTGATCATAGTCCTTGCGGAACCTGCTCATGGGAGCCAGGAACTTATAGAGACTGGTGAGATAAATATCCGATTCAGGCTGCTTTTTCAGTTTCAGGACCGCCAGATCATAAGCGTCAGAAAGTTCACTGACAAACGTTAAGGCATTGAAGGGAGCCTTGTTCAGTTTCTCCTGACCGCTTCTGACCATCTCCGCAAAGCTTCCCGGCCGCATGCACTGTACCTTTTTGCGGTCAAGCCATAGATCCTGGTTTTCCGCATCCACACGCACCCGGTAAGGGAACATCTCATAGACAGGTGCATCTCCCAGGACATCCACACCTTTTTCTTCACAGGCGGCGAGCATCTGTTCCGCGAATTCTCCGCTTTCAAAGTATGCCTTCGCATCAAAACCTTCCGCTGCTGTTCTGATTTCTTCCAGAGAAGCCGAGACGGCTCCGGCTGCTTCCGACATGACGGCCAGGTCTCTGACAAGGCTTTTCAGGTCTCCGCTTTCCGTTTCACGGCAGAGGGCCTTATACAGCTTCTGCAGAGTGGTAAGAGAGTCTTTTACCGATTTTTCATGGGGCTGCAGGGTCTGGTACAGGTCTTCATAATTCATTTTCCGCTCCAATCTGTCCTTTTACGGACGCAGGGAATTGCTTGCACAGTTCCCGAGAATGATATTTCAAGTATAACCAGTATACTGGAAGAATTAAGGATTTTCAATAGGTTTGGATTGATTTATCAAGAAAAACCCCTATAATAGGTACAGGGGATGAAGATTATGGAAAGAAAACTTTATCAATGGCAGGAGGAGTGTCTGAAAAATTGGTTTGCCCACCGGGGAAGGGGAATCGTGCAGGCGGTCACCGGTTCTGGAAAGACTTTACTGGCACTGGAGGGCGCCCGGCGGCTGGACCAAAAGACTGAGGGCAGGCTGCGTGTCAGGATCGTGGTTCCCACAGGAGCTTTGCTGCGCCAGTGGCAACGGACATTAAAGGAATTCGGCGTTTTGCAGGAAAACATTGGTTTGCGCGGATGCGGTCATAAGGATACGGCTGACCGCAAATACATGATCTATGTCATCAATTCCGCCAGGTACGAACTGGCCAGGCAGATCCTGTCAGAACTCCGGAACGGAGACCAGGTATTGCTGATTGCGGATGAATGTCACTGCTATGAAAGCGCACAGAACAGGCTGATCTTCGAGTTTCTGCCCTTTATTGCTTCCTGCGGAGACAGGTTTTACTCCCTGGGACTGACAGCAACCCTGCCCTCCGGACAGGCCCTGCAGTATCTGACAGGAGTACTTGGACGCAGGATTTACAGTTACAGTATGGCCGATGCGTCTGCACTGCGTACTGTGTGTTCCTATGAGATCTACCATATCGGGCTGCCCTTTCAGCCATGGGAAAGGGAAGAATACCAGGAAATGAGCGAGATGATGCTTTTTCTGAACAGGAAGCTGCTGCAGGCGTATCCTGTTCTGGAGAAAATGAACCTGAAAGAACGATTTGAACTGCTGCGCAGGATTGCAGGCGAGCGGAAAGGGCAGCTTGCGAAAACCGCATCCCAATATATGGGGCTGTCTTATAAGAGAAAAAGTCTGGTCTGTCAGGCCCGGTCCAGGACGCTCTGCGCCGCAGACCTTATTGAAAGACTGGACCCCGGGGGAAAAATCCTGATTTTCGGGGAACGCATTGCCCAGGCGGAGGAGCTGTACCGGCTTCTTCAGGAACGATATCCGGGAAAAACCGGGCGGTATCATTCCCAAATGGGACAGCAGGCCAACCGGAATGTCCTGGAACGTTTCCGCCACGGAGAACTGCGGATTTTGATTGCATGCAAGGCGGTAGATGAGGGCCTGGATGTGCCGGATGCCTCTGTGGGGATTATTCTGTCCGGAACTTCCACACAGCGGCAGCGGATTCAGCGTTTGGGCCGGATTCTGCGGAAAAAGGAGAACGGCAGAGGAGCCTCGCTGTATTATCTGCATGTAACGGAATCTTCCGAAGATACCTGTTTTCTGCCGAATGGCGGAGAAAAACACATTTTTGAACTGGAATATGATCCGGACACAGGAACATTTCATCATCAGGACTACGACAGCCTGGCAGAAAAAACTTTAGACAGACTCTGCAAAGAAGGCGCCTCCCCGGAAACGGTCAGGGAGGCGGAGCGCTGCCTGCGCCTGGGATGTGTCCGGTCGGACTGGACATTGGCATCCGGCGATATCACCCGGCGAATTGAAACGGCAAAACATGTGGCGGAGAGAAATTACTGGATCTGCATGAAACGTCTGCAGGCTCAGGCGGAGCCCGGGTTATGCAGATGATCCGGGCAGATTGCTGTCTGCGTCAGAATAAATCCTGAAATATTTCTTCCAGCGGGATACTGAAATCACCATAGAGCGAGATCGGTATCTCTTTTTTGCTTTCAGCCTTTTCCTTTTCTGTCAGTCCCAGATTATCCGGAAATAAGCCGTAAAAGTCTTTCAGGATGTATCTGCCGTTTTCTAAAAGATAGGCTTCGATGGAGCGCATGGCCGGATCAACAATCCAGTATTCTTTTACTCCTGATTGTTCATACAAATCCTTTTTGTACCCCTTATCATTCTTTGCGGTACTGGGCGACAGAACTTCTACAATCAGATCTGGCGCGCCGTGTATGCCATCCGCTTTGATTATATTTTTATTGCAGATAATCATTGCGTCCGGAATGACGCGGTCAGCATCCGTGAGATAGACATCTACTCCGTCGCTGAAGGCTTCGCACTTTTTTCCTTTCAGATAGCTGCGGAAACTGTAATAAATATTTCCTGCCACTCGGTTGTGATTCACCGATGCGCCGGCCATCATTACAGTTTTCCCGTTCAGCAGTTCCTTTTTGGGTTCTTCCTGGTACGCCAAGTTTCCATTCATATTTTTCGCCTTTCCATTCATTTTAAATTGCTTTATTAAATTATTTGGTCAGATACATGAGAGCGGCTCGTCCCCTGGCAGCAGGTTGAAGTGACTGCGGCCGGACTACAGCTTCAGTTTTCGGAAATCTATCCATAAATCATCATAGATGTTGACTTTGATGTTATCGGAAAATGAGTATATAGAGGGAGCCGAATCATGCTCCATATCATATACCAGGATTGTTTGCTTCATGGGATCCACAATCCAATACTCCCTTACGCCGGCGGAACGGTACAGGGACAATTTTGTATAGTAATCCATAGGACGGCTGCCAGACGATACAATCTCAATAACCCAGTCAGGAGCTCCGATGCATCCTTGGTCATTTAGTTTATTCTTATCACAGACCACAGAGATATCCGGTTCCAGATATTTGGAATCGTCCGCAAATAGAAAGACAGCAAAAGGGGCGGGGTATACTTTGCATTCGCCGTTATTGTCGGCTATATAGTTTCCGATTGCCAGGTGAAGGAATGATAGAATATCCTGATGCTTTCGGCTGGGCGGAGCCATATAATAGAGCTGTCCGTCAATCAGTTCAGCCCTGCTGCCTTCCGGCAGATTGTAAATATCGTTGATGGTATGGAATCTTTCTTGTGCCAATGCTGGTTTCATCGCAACACTTCCCTTCCCGGTCCTTGTATGTGATTTGGAGTTTAGTTCTGATATAAATATACCATGCCTGCCGCCGCCTGTCAAAGACGAGAACATGGGGAATTCACTGTTATGCTTACGATTTAATTCAGCTTTGGCGTTGCTTTTGAGGTGCGCAGATGTTATACTTGATGTAGTTATGTCCTGAAAACAGAAATAAAACAGACGCCCGAGAGGAGTTCTACCATGATATCAACAGACAGAAACAGCGCGGAGCATTCCTGCGGCTGCGAAAGAAAATTGGCATTAAACGACGACATTCTGATGCGTATCGAAAAGCCGGAACGCTATATCGGCGGGGAGTACAATTCCGTAGTGAAGAATCCTGCCGGGGTAGCGGTCCGTTTTGCCTTCTGCTTTCCCGATGTGTATGAGATCGGCATGTCCCATCTGGGGCTGCAGATCCTGTATGATATGTTCAATTCCATGGAAGATGTGTGGTGCGAACGTGTGTTTTCTCCCTGGGTGGATCTGGACGCCCTGATGAGGAAGGAGCACATCCCCCTGTTTGCCCTGGAATCCCAGGATCCGGTGAGCGATTTTGATTTCCTGGGAATCACCATACAGTACGAAATGTGCTATACCAATATCCTGCAGATACTGGATCTGGCCCGGATTCCCCTGCTTGCGGCGGAAAGAGGAGAGGACTGCCCCATTGTCATCGGCGGAGGCCCCTGTACCTACAATCCGGAACCCCTGGCGGATTTCTTTGATATTTTCTATCTGGGAGAGGGAGAGACCAGGTATCGGGAGCTGATTTCGCTCTATGAAGAATGTAAAGGGCAGAACCTTGGGCGGGTGGAATTCCTGCGCAGGGCCGCAAAGCTGCCGGGATTGTATGTACCCCGTTTTTATGATGTGACCTACAAAAAGGACGGTACCATTGAGCGGTTTTTCCCTCTGGAAGAAGGAATCCCCGCCGTGGTCCGGAAGGAGCTTGTCACGGACATGGACAGGATTTCCTATCCTACAAGGCCCGTTGTCCCCTTTATGAAAGTCACGCAGGACAGGGCGGTACTGGAGATTCAGAGAGGCTGCATCCGGGGATGCCGGTTCTGCCAGGCAGGCCAGATATACCGCCCGGTTCGGGAGAGGGATCCGGAAACCCTGAAGGCCTACGCCATGGAGCTGCTGAAAAATACCGGTCACGAAGAACTTTCCCTTAGTTCCCTGAGTTCCAGTGACTATTCCGGACTGCCGGAACTGGTGGATTTTCTTATCCGGGAGTGCGGAAAACAGCATGTGAACATTTCCCTGCCTTCCCTGCGTATTGACGCCTTTTCTTTGGATGTGATGAGCAAGGTCCAGGATGTCAAGAAATCCAGTCTGACTTTTGCACCGGAGGCGGGAAGCCAGAGACTGCGGAATGTGATCAACAAAGGTCTCACGGAGGAAGCGATTCTCAAGGGAGCGACTCTTGCTTTTGAAGGGGGATGGACCAGGGTGAAGCTGTATTTCATGCTGGGGCTTCCCACGGAGACTGAGGAAGATATCCGGGGCATTGCGGAGCTTTCCAACAAAATTGCCGCAGCCTATTTCGATACGGTGCCCAAGGAGAAGCGCGGCGGCAACCGTGTGCAGATTGTGGCCAGTACCTCCTTTTTTGTGCCCAAGCCCTTTACGCCCTTTCAATGGGCCTCCCAATGTACCAAAGAGGATTTCCTGGACAAGGCCTATCAGACCAGGAAGGCAATCTCGGAACAGCTGAATCAGAAGAGTATCAAGTACAATTGGCACGAGGCGGACGCCAGTGTAATGGAGGGCGTACTGGCCAGAGGGGACAGGAGACTGGGCCGGGTAATCCGCCTGGTATACGAGAAAGGCAGCTTCTATGACGCCTGGGGCGAGTATTATGACAATGAAAGATGGCTTGAGACTCTGGCGGAATGCGGTCTGTCCCCGGACTTCTATACCCACAGGAAAAGGCCTCTGGACGAAATCCTGCCCTGGGACTTTATTGACTGCGGCGTCACGAAGGAATACCTGAAGCGGGAGTGGGAGCGTGCCCTGCGGGAGGAAATATCGGAGAACTGTAAGGAAAAATGCCAGGGCTGCGGCGCGGCAGGCTTTGGCTGCGGAATATGTCTTACAGAACGTTAAATCTGGAAAAAGTCTGCTTTACCTGCATATTTTTGAAAATGATTGATATACTTTTATTATAAAAAGAAAAAGTTAACATTTTCAAAAGTTTTTATAGTGTAAAATGAAAACTTGTTGTTTTTAGAGAGTTTTCATGCTACAATATATGCGGGGTGAAAAGTATGGTAAGCCGTTATGAATATCTGGAAAAACTGAAAAAATTAAAAGACATGCAGGTGATCAAGGTAGTGTCCGGCGTGCGGCGGTGCGGCAAATCCACGCTTCTCATGCAGTTTCGGGAGTATCTGCGGGAATCCGGCATGGAAGAAGAGCGGATCATTGCCCTCAACTTCGAGGATGTGGCCAACGAAGCGCTTCTGGATTACAGGGCCCTGTACAAATATGTCACGGACCGGCTGGTTCCGGGAAAGATGACCTATGTGTTTCTGGACGAGATCCAGGCAGTGCCCGAGTTCCAGAAAGCAGTAGACTCCCTTTTTATCAAAGAAAACGTGGATGTCTATATCACCGGTTCCAATGCCTGCATGCTTTCGGGAGAACTGGCCACTTTGCTTTCCGGAAGGTATATGGAAATCCGGATGCTGCCCCTTTCCTTCGCGGAATACTGCGAACTGGTGGGCGGGAGCAGGAAAGAGGCCTGGAATGCCTATTTCCGCAACGGCGGCTTTCCCTATGCGGCCCGGATTTCGGACAGTGACATCAGAAACGACTACCTGTCCGGCATTTTCAACACCGTACTGCTGAAAGACATTGTATCCAGGAAACGGATACAGGATGTGCAGCTTCTGGAAAGTGTGGTGAAATTTCTATTTGACAACCTGGGCAGCATGGTATCCTCCAAGAAGATTTCAGACAGCCTCACCTCCTATGGCAGACGGACCACTTCCATAACCGTGGAAAACTACATCCAGGCCCTGATGGAATCCTTCATCTTATATAAGGCAGGAAGATACGACATCAGGGGCAAGCAGCATTTGAAATCCCTGGAAAAGTATTACCTGGTGGACGTGGGGCTGCGCAGGCTCATTTTTGGAGACAAAAATGCGGATATCGGCCATATCCTGGAAAATATTGTATATCTGGAGCTGCTCCGCAGAGGATACCGGGTCAGCATCGGCAAAATAGGGGAACTGGAGATTGATTTTGTGGCGGACCGGGGAGAAAACCGTGTCTACTACCAGGTGGCGGCAAGCGTTCTGGATCCGGCAACTTTTGCCAGGGAGATCGCTCCGCTGCAGAAAGTCAGTGACCATTACCCCAAATATATCATTTCCATGGACGAGATCTCCGTCAATGAAGACGGTATACGGCAGATCAATATTATGGATTTTCTCCTGGAATCAGAAAGGAAAAGCATATATTTTTATGAATAAAAACAAAAAAGCCTTTATTAACTGCAATCTCCTGGACGGAAGTGAAAATATGACTCCCCGGCCGGGATACACGGTATTAACGGAAGAGGACAGGATAATTGCTGTAGCTCCTGACGGGCAGGCGGATACAGAGGGATGCCAGGTTTTTGATTTGAATGGTCAATACTTGATGCCCGGACTGGTCAATCTCCATGTCCATATCCCTGCCTCGGGAAAACCCCAGAAAAAGCCTGTGGATGCCAAAAAGTCCGTTAAATTTGCCACATCCAACGCATTAACCCGGAAATATCTGAAGCATCTGTATAAATCTTATGTGCACACGGAACTCCTCAGCGGCGTTACCACCATGCGCTGTGTTGGCGGCGTTGAAAATTATGACACCTGGATCCGGGATATGATCCGCCGCGGAAAGGCTGTCGGCCCCCGCATCCTGGCCGCAAACATGGCGATTTCCGTTCCCGGCGGACATATGGCAGGGTCCCTTGCCTATGAGGCCATGTCCGCGGAGGAAGCCGTCCAGTATGTCCGTGAGATTGCCAGGGATAAGCCGGACCTGATCAAACTGATGATCACCGGAGGTGTTCTGGATGCCGCCGTCAAAGGGGAGCCCGGTGTGCTGAAGATGAAGCCGGCTCTGGTGAAGGCGGCCTGTGAGGAAGCTCATAAACTGGGCTATCCAGTGGCGGCTCATGTGGAAAGTACGGAAGGAGTCCGGATAGCTCTGGAAAACGGAGTAGATACCATTGAACACGGCGCAAAGCCTACGGAGGAGATTATCCGCCTGTTCAGGGAGACCGGAGCCGTTCATGTGGCTACACTTTCCCCGGCATTGCCCTACGCCCTGTTTGACCCTGCCGTAAGCCATGCGGATGAGATGAGCCGTTTCAACGGGGAAATCGTTTTCGACGGCATTATTGAATGCGCGAAACAATGTCTTGCCAATGATATTCCTGTGGGTCTGGGCACAGATACGGGATGTCCCTTTGTCACCCATTACGATATGTGGCGTGAAGTGCAGTATTTCCACAAGTGCTGCGGCGTATCCAAGACCTTTGCCCTGCATACCGCTACCAGACGCAATGCGGAGATTCTGGGACTGGGTGACGTCACAGGCAGCATAGAAGTCGGAAAATCCGCAGACTTTATCGTGACGGAGAAAAATCCTCTGGTAGACCTGACCGTACTGCGCAGTCTCAGCATGGTAGTGGCCAGAGGAGAGGTAATCGCCAATCCCAAAATCAAAAAGATGCCGGAGACAGAGCGGGAACTGGACAAATTTATCCAGATCTCCCCCAGAACCAGAGCGGAAATAACGGACGGCGGGCAGGCTGCGGGATCGTACAATCGGGAAGTCTGAAACGGAGAACAGGAAAGGATACACAGTCATGAAGCTTCGGATTAAATTCAAAAAATACGGCGCCGTCCGTTATATCGGCCATCTGGATGTGATGCGTTTCTTCCAGAAGGCCATTCGCCGGGCGGGAATCGATGTAAAATACAGCAATGGCTTCAGTCCCCATCAAATCATGACTTTTGCCGCGCCTCTGGGGGTAGGAATTGTCAGCAACGGCGAATATATGGACATTGAGGTGCATTCCCTGACCTGTTTTCCCGCAGGAGATGATCTTTCCAACGGGGAGGGGGAGGCTTTCGAATCCTGCGTAAGCACGGAGACCCGCTGTCTGGAAATCCGGAAACGGTTAAATGAGGCAAGCGTTCCGGGCATAGAGATCGTATCCGTGAAAATCCTGCCTGATACGGCGGGCAATGCCATGGCCAGTGTGGCGGCGGCAGCCTATACAGTGGGGTTCCGGGACGGGAAGGAGCCTGGGACGGACATCCGGGCCATATTGCCCGGTTTCCTGGCCAGGGACAGAATCCCGGTTACCAAGAAGACGAAAAAGGGAGTCCGGGAAATGGACCTGAAAGAGGGCATTTTCCGGCTTTCGTGCACGGAAGCTCCGCTCTGCGGGGGCGCTTCTGCCGATATATCCGGGCATTTCTCCGGGAGCCAGGATTCTTCGGGTGTAATCGGCGGTCTCTTGGCCGGAAAGGAGCCGGTTGTTTTGTCCATGCTGCTGGATGCATCCAGCGGCGGCAATATCAAGCCGGTTCAGGTGGTGGAAGCCCTTCTTGCAGAGCAGGGAGAACAGCTGCAGGAAAATGCTCTCTGGGTGGTCAGGGAGGATGTCTATACGAATGTGGGAACGGAGACTGAGCCTGTGTTGGCACCCCTGGATGACAGCGCTGCTTTTCATGAGTAGTTCAGCCACAGTTGAGGGGCGGCAGTCGTAAGCAGTTTAATTTTATCACCGGAAAGGAGATTGTCTGCCATGAGCAGAAATATCATGCCAAAGGCTTCCGTGACGATCACGGAAGAGGAAAGGTCCTTCAGAAATGTTCAGAGCGGAAAGCTTCTGTTTACCTGTTGGAAGAGCCGCAGCTGCGCATTGCTGATTCGAAACAGACGGCTGATCGAGGCGGCTTTTTCCTCCGGCGAGGCTGGGAAAGTGGGCGCTGTCTATATCGGAAAAGTAAAAAACGTAGCCCATAATATTGACGCCTGTTTTGTGGAAATTGCCAGGGGAGAAACTTGTTTTTTGGCCATGAAAAATGCAGGACAACCGCTTTTGCTGAATCGTTCTTATGACGGACGTATTCTGGAGGGTGATGAACTGCTGGTGCAGGTGATAAAGGATGCCCAAAAGGCTAAAAGAGCCTCTGTAACGGCGCAGTTTTCTCTGGACAATCCTTATTTTGTTTTGTCTTTTGGAACTGTAAAAACGGGATTTTCCACAAAATTAGATGGGAAACAGAAGAATGCGATAAAGCAGATTTTGAGAAACGCAGGTATCCTGGATGCAGACGCAAGGGATTGTCTGCGCCGGGATATTGCCGGGCTGATGCCGTCCGATGAGGAGGATAGGCTGAAAATGCAGGATTCTCTGCCGCCCACAGGTTTAATTGTCAGAACAAAGGCCGGAGAGGCGGAGAGTGCAGAAGTATTGCTGGAAGCGTTTTATGAGCTGTTGGGACAATATCTGAAACTAATCCGCAATGCCCGTTTCAGAAGCTGCTTTACCTGTCTGAAAAAGGCAGAATCGGAAATCGTTTCCCTTGCCGACAGGCTTACTGCTGAAAACAAGACGGAGACAGAGATCGTTACGGACCGGAAGTCAGTATATGAACAGTTGACGGCGGCAGGGTTTTCTGTACGGCTGTATGAGGATACATTTTTATCACTTTCCAGTCTGTATGGAATAGACAGTAAAATGAAGACCGCTTTTGAGAGCCGTGTATGGCTGAAATCAGGAGCGTACCTGGTCATAGAATCCACAGAAGCCCTTACGGTAGTAGACGTGAATTCCGGAAAGTGCGAGGCAGGAAAAGACCCCCAGGAGGTGTGGCATCGGATTAATATGGAGGCTGCGGAGGAAGTTGCCTGTCAGCTGCGCTTGAGAAACCTATCCGGAATTATTATTGTGGACTTTATCAACATGCGTTCCCCTTACAAAGAACAGGAACTGATGCAGTACCTGAAAGAGCTGACAGCTAAGGACCGGATTCCCACACAGATTGTAGACATGACCCGCCTGGGGCTGATTGAGATAACCCGGAAAAAAATAAATAAACCGCTTAAGGAACAATTTCAAAATTGTTCTGCGGCAGACGGCGAGGAGAGCTGTAAATATGGAGTTCATTAAATTCGAGAAAGTAAAAGACGGTAAGTATCTGAAAAATTATGAGCTGACTTACCGAAACAAGAAGGGAAATGAAAAGAAATATGAGATAGTCAGCCGCAGAGAACTGCAGGGAATAGAGGATGTGGGGGGAAAGCCCAGCGGTGTTTCCATCATCGCTACATGCGGAGAGAAACTGCTCCTGCTTCATGAATTTAGAATGGGCGTAAATCGCTATGTATATAATCTCTGCGCAGGCATGATTGAACCTGGTGAGACAATTGAAGATTGTATTGCCAGGGAGCTTTATGAGGAAACCGGGCTGAAAATCAAAAAAATCAAGAAAATCCTGCCCCCGTCTTTTGCGGCTGTGGCTATTTCGGATACCACCACCTATATTGCCTTTTTGGAGGCCGAAGGCCGCCTGGAGGATCATACCTCTGATAATGAACAGATTGAAGCAAAATTCTATACCCGGGAGGAAGTAAAAAAACTCCTTGAAACTGAGGCTTTCAGTTCCAGGGCACAGATGGCGGCATACTTTTTTGCGGAGTATGGGGGGATGGCGTAAAGCGGGTGATTTCTAACTATTCGCAAAAGAACACTTTAACGAATAGTTGGGCTCGTTGTCCCCGTGGGCAGGCAGCCGTCCGGGGCGCCCAACTGATTCGTTAAAGTGTTGCTGTGCCCGATTCAGCGTGGTTTAGCCTGAAGCAATCAGCCATCTGCTTCACCAAGGTCAGGGCATTCCGGCGCGTGGTCTAATGCGCCACGCATTATGAGGCGGGCCACGTCTTTTTGTTTGTTTTCTTCATAATTGTCGTCTATTCCTTTCAAGTAAGTCAAATTATATGTTTTTCCAGGTACGATCAGTTTTTGGTGTTTGGCGCCAGTCCATTCACCGGATTGAGGAAATTATTTGTTTGGGCGGCCCTGCCCGCCCCGCCTGTCGGCAGTCCTTCCCTATTGGTGTTTTTCCCTCGCCGTCTTTGTCACGGGTGTCCGGCGCGGCAGCCTCCCGGTTTGTTTTTTCGTATAGCGTTGAGGCCATTATACACGCGGCCGTGTCAGTATTCAAGCCTGTAACACTTTTCAATTCGGGTGTAACACATTTTGGACGCTGAACGGCCAAAAACAATAGAACATATGTTCTTTTCAGTGATCTGCCAGATGCCCGCCGACGCAGAAAATCATGGACGGTGAGAAAAAGCGGTTCAAAAAAGTGTTACAACCCATTACAGGCCCGGTGTGACACCTGCATGTGATCAGCGTACCGAAAAGCCAGGAACCACAAGGGAATGATTTAGTGCAGCTGCCCAAGGCGCTTTACTGATTCATTCTTTGGGGTCTGTGGTTGCTGCAGCGGTTTTTCCGGCCAGGAAACCCGACAATACTGCCTGCAGATCTACACCTGTAGATTCTTTCAGTCCGTCAGTTATCTGAACTACAGTTCCCATGACATCTTTCATCAATTTTGCAGAGTTTCCGTCGCCATACATGGTGATCTTATCCACATTTGAAAGGGGTTCGGCGGCGTTTTTAACGACTTCAGGCAATGTCTTAAAATACATTTCCAGTACGGCTGCCTCACCCATCTTTGCCATTGCTTCGGCTTTTTTCTCAATACCTTCCGCCTCGGCTATGGCTTTCGCCCGAATGGCTTCTGCTTCGGCCAGGCCTCTGGTTCGAATACCGTCGGCTTCCTGTTCCATTGTATAGCGTTTTGCTTCGGCCTGAGCCTTCATTGCCTGAGCTTCTTTTTCTGTCTCAAACTGCTTTGCCTCGGCTTCCCTTTGGCGCTCATAGAGGGATGCATCTGCCAGCTGCTGCTTGGCAAATTTGTCTGCTTCCGCCTTTTTCTTAACCTGCGCGTCCAGGGATTGCTCCATAACTTCGGCTTCTCTCTGTTTCAGGAGGATTTCCTTCTCCTGTTTGGCAATATTTGCATTTGCGGTGGTAACTTCCACTGTCTTGCGCTGCTCTTCTTCCTGAATCCGGTATGCGGCGTCCGCTTCTGCCTGCTTGATATCGGCCTCTCTCTTAAGTTCAGCTTTTTTGATGGCCAGTTCGTTCTGCTTTCTGGCAATTTCGGAAGCGGCATTTACTTCGGCTTCGTTGGCTTCCCGCTTTGCATTAGCCTGTGCTTTTGCGATCTCCTTCTCGCTTTCGGCGCGGGAAATGGCGGCGTTTTTCTGAATTTTTACAATATTATCTACACCCAGATTCTCGATTACACCGTTGCCGTCCACAAAATTCTGAACGTTAAAACTGATAATATCCAATCCCATGGCCGCCAGGTCCGGTTCTGCGTTTTCCTTTACCAGCATGGCGAATTTCTGTCTGTCGGAAACCATCTCTTCCAAGGCCATCTTGCCCACAATTTCACGGACATTGCCTTCCAGAACTTCCCTTGCCACTCTTCCGATGTATTCTGCGTTTTTGTTCAGAAAATTCTGTGCGGCAAGTTTAAGTCGTTCTTCGTTGTCGCTGATTTTCACATTTACGGTGGCATCCACATTGATATTTATGTAATCGGCCGTGGGCACAGCGTTTGAAGTCTTTACATCAATGGGGATAAGCTGCAGATTCAGTTCGTCTTTTCTCTCCAGGAACGGAATTTTGATTCCTGCCTTTCCGATCAGAACTTTCGGCCTTTTCCGTAAACCGGAAATGATTACAGCAGTGTCGGGAGAAGCCTTCACATATCCGGTGAGAAGAATCCAGACCAGCCCAATCGCTACGATTAAAGCAACGATTGCGGGAATGGGGATTTTAAATCCTCCCGAGCCTGCGTTTAAGGAAACCATAAATAGCTGCATCATTTCTTTTGTCATAGCGTTTTCCTCCGTTTCATTTTGTGTTAGTATCATATCTGCTGAATCCATAATAACATAAGACCAGAACAAAAGACAATCCGATATAAAGAACGTTAAACCATTCAAAATAGGAAAAAATGTATGTTAAATCATACAATACATCCTCATAATCTATAGCTTCTGCGAGACAACATGCATATATAATGAGTCAGGATCTGAATATTTCTTCCGAATCCAGCATTACCGTAAAGGGCCCTTCGTTCACCAGGGATACTTTCATATTTGCGCCGAAACTGCCCTCCTCCACAATGTCCACAGCTTCCCGGCACTTGGCTATGATATACCGATAAAGCGCATTGGCCTCTTCCGGAGCGCCTGCGCCGGTGAAGGAAGGTCTGTTTCCCTTTCTGCAGTCTGCGTATAAAGTGAATTGGGAAATCAGAAGAAGTCCGCCTTCCACTGATTTTAAGTCCAGATTTGTCTTGCCCTGTTCATCCTCAAAAATGCGCAGCCCAAGGAGCTTTTTTACCATTTTGTCTGCTGTTTCCACGGTATCCTGGCCGCTGATGCCGATAAACACAAGCAGCCCTCTGCCGATTTGCCCTACAATCTGTTCTTCAACGGAAACACTTGCCTCTTTTACTCTTTGAATTAACAGTTTCATTTCTCTTCCTCTTTTTCTTTCGCTTCAGTATTTTCTCTCTTTTTCTTCATGAGCAGAAACTCTCTCGGACGATGACCGATACCGGCGGGCACTGAATGAAGACCTGTGTCATCTATGTAGTCTACATCCTCATAGACAACAGTCTCCTTAGGCAGATTCTTGTTTTCCAGCAGAGTATGCAGCATTGATCTTACCGCAGCGTATATAATAGCAAAAATCGGTACGCCCACGATCATTCCCGGTATCCCAAAGAGGCCGCCGAAAAGCGTTATGGAAAATATCACCCAGAAACCGGCAAGACCTGTAGAACTTCCCAGAATCTTCGGCCCAAGGATATTCCCGTCAAACTGCTGAAGCGCCAGAGCAAACAGGGCAAAATAAACACAATTCAGAGGATTCATGGGGTCTACTACAAATATCAGTATGACGCTGGGGATGGCCCCCAGGAATGGCCCGAAAAAAGGGATGATATTTGTCACGCCGATAATCAGGCTGATCAACATGGCATACGGTGTTTCCATCAGCGTAGTACCGATAAAACACAATATGCCTATGATAATGGAGTCAATGATCTTTCCGCTCATAAAACCGATAAATGTCCTGTGGGTAAATCTGAAATTGCGGATAATGACATTGGCTGTATTCCGCTCAAATACAGCATACACCACCTTTTTTGCCTGTCCTGCAAAATGTTCCTTGCTGGCCAGGACATAAATCGAGATAATAAAGCCGATGACAAAATCCCACAATACATCCAGCACATTCATAAAGCTGACGGAGACTGTGCGAATCAGAGTGGCTGTGCCCGGAATAATGTGGTTGAGCCATTCTTCCAGCTGTTCCGAAAATTTATCTATGGTCTTTGTGACATACTCTCCAAATTCCGGATTGTCTTCCAATGTCTGATTTATCCAGCTGATCACATTGTTGACATAAGAGTCGAAATTAACGATAATACCTTCTACGCTGGGGACGATTTGAGATACTAACATGGACACCAGAGCGTAAATAAGCGCTACAAATAAAAAGGCCGTAATCAGTATTCCTATCCCTCTGATTGCCTTTTTGCGTCTGACGGTATTCTTCATTTTGCATTTGTCAAAAAGCGGAATCAGCAGTCGGGATTCCGTAAAGTTTAAAACGGGAGTAAGCAAATAGGCAGTTACCAGTCCGAAGACTACCGGCATCAGAATCTTGACGATTCCGCTCAGCTTATCCGTGATATTCGAACTGTGGAAGGTGAGAAAATAAAAAGTAATAACAGCCGCAATGACCAAAAACGCTGTCAGCCCCCAACGGAAGTATTTGTTGTTGAATTTTTCTTTCATGTAAATGCCCCTTCCTGATATGCGGTATATTTTTCTGCGGCGGCAGGACGCCAAGACAAATCCTGCAGGCAGGAAAATTTTTCCGGGCAGACGTACTGTCGGAAAATTCCTCCTGCCTACTATCATACTATTAATAGTTTAACATAACAAGTGGGCTGCATAAAATTTTGTAAAAAATTGGGTGTTACAGGTTACTGTGAGCGTGAACAATAACGTTACCGCCTCAAAATGCCTTCATAGGGAGCTAGTTCAAAGCGGATAAAGTAGCCCTGGTCATGTCTGCACACAGGACAAACCTTCGGCGCCTTTTTTTCTTTATAGACAAAGCCGCAGTTTAGGCACATCCACTCCTCTTCCACATCCGATACAAAAAGCTTTCCTTCTTTGAGCCATTGCGCGTATCGGCCAAAGCGGTCTCCGTGTATTTTCTCAATGGCTGCTATCTGCAGAAAGGATGCTGCTATCTGGTCAAAACCCTCCTGTTTTGCCGTTTCTCCAAAGGATTTATAGACAGAATCATGTTCTTCATATTCATTGTGCTGAGCCTTGGAAAGCAAATCTGTCATTTTTTCCGAAATGTCCACCGGATATCCGCCGTCAATAAAAATGGTGCTGCCGGACAAGTCTTTCAAATGGTTGTAGAAGATCTTCGCATGCTCCTTTTCCTGGGCTGCCGTAAAGGCAAAAATCGCGCTGATCACATGCAAACCGTCTTTTTTTGCCTGTGAGGCAGCGAAGGTATAACGATTCCTGGCCTGACTTTCTCCGGCGAAAGCTCTCATCAGATTGTCCTTTGTCGTACTGCTTTTAAAATCTGCCATTCTCATACTCCTTTTCTTTCTTAATGCGTTCTTTTTGCGTTTAGTTTCCATTCATGTAACAGTTCAAGCTCCTGTCTGAACTATTATTATTCAGTATGTCCATCCGGAAATAAAATATAATTTACCCTTGTCTTTATTTCAGAAAAATACTAAAATGGTAAGATACCAGGATGAACTGAATAAAATCTTTTTCCCTGCATTATGACAGGGAGCAGGAATAAACGAACAGGCAAATACGGGCGAAAGCCGGAAGGAGAAAGCCGATGAAGTTACAGCAGGTGCTGAGTTACGTGCGCAGAGCCGTGGACGATTATCAGATGATAGATGAAGGAGATAAAATTGCCGTGGGAATATCCGGAGGCAAAGACAGTCTCACTCTTCTTTATGCCCTACATGGGCTGAAACGATTTTACCCAAAGCCCTTTGAGATACATGCGGTTACCGTTGATTTGGGCTTTAAAAACCTGAATCTGGACAAAATCCGGGAATTATGCGCCCGTCTTGAGGTGGAATATATCGTGGTGGAAACGGATATCGCCAAGATCATCTTTGAGGATCGCAGGGAGGAGAACCCCTGTTCTCTATGCGCAAAAATGCGTAAGGGCGCGTTGAATCAGGCCATTCGCGCTGTCGGATGCAATAAGGTGGCATATGCCCACCATAAGGACGATGTGGTGGAAACCATGCTGATGTCCTTGATTTTTGAAGGGCGCTTCCATACTTTTGCTCCGGCAACATACCTGGACAGAACAGAGCTGACCGTAATCAGGCCGCTCATGTACATGAATGAGGCAGATGTAATCGGATTTGTCAATAAGTATGATGTTCCTGTAGTTAAAAGTCCCTGTCCGGCTGACGGACATACCAAAAGGGAATATGTAAAAACGCTTCTCCGTCAGATAAACCTGGAAAATCCCGGTGTTAAGGAGAGAATGTTCACCGCCATTCAAAACGGCGGAATGAAAGGTTGGTAAATATGGCTGTCGTAAAGCAGAATAACTATCATGATGAACAAAACAGGCAGAATGTTCTTAAAATGAGAGCGGTTCTGGAGACTCTCCCGCCCTTCTGCAAGACTTTTTTCCGGGGCATAGAGGAATACACCTCGGCCCGAACCAGGCTGGCCTATGCTTATGATATCCGGCTGTTTTTTGAGTATCTCCATGAACAAAACGCATTATATGCCAAAATGGAAATCAAAGACTTCCCTCTCTCTCTCCTGGATCAATTGACCCGGTTGGATATAGAAGAATATTTGGAATATATGTCCCTCTATCAGAAGGACGGCAAGGACATCACGAATGCAGAAAGGGGTAAGTCGAGGAAATTGGCTGCGCTCCGGAGTTTCTACAATTATTTTTATCGTTCGGAACTGATCGCCAATAATCCGGCCGCGCTTGTCTCCCTGCCAAAGCTTCACGACAAGGAAATTATACGTCTGGAGCCCAATGAGGTTGCCATACTGCTGGATCAGGTAGAGGATGGGACTAAGCTCACGAAAAAGGAACTGGAATATCACAAGAAGACGAAAATAAGGGACGTAGCCCTGCTGACTCTTCTCCTGGGTACAGGCATTCGGGTTTCCGAATGTGTGGGCCTGGATTTACAAGATGTGAATTTTGATGTATGCGGGATTAAGATCAGGCGAAAGGGCGGGTACGAGGCTGTAGTCTATTTCGGTGATGAAGTGGAGACTGCTCTGCTGGATTACCTGGAAGAGAGAGAACAGGTGATTCCCCTGACAGGACATGAGAACGCTCTTTTCCTCTCCCTGCAAAATCGCAGAATAACGGTCAGGGCTGTGGAAAATCTGGTGAAAAAATATGCTTCCAGAGTGACCACCATCAAAAAAATTACGCCCCATAAGCTGAGGAGCACTTACGGAACCACTTTGTATCAGGAGACAGGGGATATCTATCTTGTTGCGGACGTGCTGGGACATAAAGATGTCAATACCACCAGAAAGCACTACGCAGCCCTGCAGGACGAACGGCGGCGCAGAGCGGCTCAGTATGTGCAGCTGCGGGAGAAGCCCTCAACAGATCCCAAAACGTAACAGTTCAGCGCTATTCTGAACTGTTACCGCAAAACAGAATAACAGAACATATTTTTGGAATATATGTTTGCTTTCCTGTTCCGCATATGATATACTGAAGTTACAATAAATCAGAACAAGGGGCGCAGATCTCAAACAGGAGGTAATTTTTATTTATGGCATCTGGAAAAATAACAATAAAACAGCAGGAAATTCTTGATTATATCAAAGAAGAGATACTAAAGAAAGGCTATCCGCCCACTGTTCGTGAGATCTGTGAGACAGTAGGGCTGAAGTCTACTTCCTCTGTACATTCCCATCTGGAGTCATTGGAAAAAAACGGATTTATTCGCCGCGATCCGACCAAACCCAGAGCAATAGAGGTCTGTGACGATAGTTTTCAGATGATCCGCAAAGAGATGGTAAGTCTGCCTGTTGTGGGCAATGTGGCCGCCGGACAGCCCATCCTGGCAGAGGAGAATATCGAGGAGTATTTCCCGGTACCGGCGGAAATTCTGCCGAAAGGCGAGTCCTTTATCCTGAATGTCAGGGGAGATTCCATGATTAACGCAGGTATCTTAAACGGCGACAGAGTATTTGTCAATACCTGCAGCACAGCCGAAAACGGACAGATTGTCGTGGCATTGATCGACGACTCTGCCACAGTAAAAACGTTTTACAAAGAAAACGGGCATATTCGCCTGCAGCCGGAAAATGATACCATGGATCCAATTATTGTAGAGAACTGCCAGATTCTGGGGCGTGTATTCGGAATATTCCGCATTTTCCGCTAAATTCAATACAAAATTATTTGTTGCGGCTGATACATATTTTGCGCAGTATTGCAGATATTAATAACGCCGGAACTTATAATTGCCGCGCAGAAAAGAGGTAAATATGGGAAATAAATTTTTAGACGGTACTGCCCTGACCATTGCGATTATCGGTGCAATTAACTGGGCTCTGATCGGCATATTCCGCTTTGACCTGGTAGCCTTTATCTTTGGCGATATGTCTTGGCTTTCCAGAATTGTCTACGCGGTGGTAGGTGTCTGCGGACTATATCTGATCAGCTTTTATATGCACTTGGGCAGCCGGGAGGAAGTATGATTTTCAAAATTTAATAATCGAGCAGGGACAATTTTACCCCTACTCGCCGCCTGGCCCGTGCGCCGCTTTAGCGGCAAACTTTCGAGTACGAGGAGTCGTACTTTGTGCACGGGCCTGCGCATATAATAAAAAGAATCCTGCCTGCAGGGTTCTTTTTATTTTGTGGTGCTTAATGCTGAAATTCCGCTATGTCCACCTGCCGGCCATCCCGCCAGATTCTCTCCAGATCATAGATGAGCCTGTTTTCTTTGTCAAAGATATGAACAATCACATCTCCGAAATCCATAAGAATCCAATTTGCCGTCTTGTATCCTTCGGTCTGTTTTTCGGGATAACCTGCTCTCCCCAGCTTTTCCAGCACATTGTCACACAGTGCCTGAATCTGGTTTTTGTTGCTGCCGCCGGCAATAATAAAATAATCTGCTATAACGGACACTTGGCTGATGTCTATTATGCGGATATCTTCTGCTTTTTTGTCTTCCAGAGCCTGGATAGCCAGTTTTGCAATGGCTGCGCTGCTCTCACGATTATCTTCCATCCTATTTCCTTTCTACAAGCTGCTTTGACTTGTGTTACTTCAGATTACTTCTGCTTCTATTGATAACTCTTCCGATAATAACGCCAGGTTTTCTCGGTCATGGGGTCTGTCTCCCCTCCGGAGCTTTTCAAATACCCCAATGTATCTTCCAGAACCTTCTCCAGAGCCATGTCCAGATCAAGGAAAGCCAGTTTCCTGATTTCGGACAGATTGGGCGCATGTTTTCTTCCCGGTTCGATATAGTCTGCCAGGAAAATGATTTTCTCCAGCAGTCCCATGCCGGGTCTGCCTGTTGTGTGATAACGAATGGCATTTAATATATTCTGATCTGTTATACCGTATTTTTTCTCGGCCAAGCAGGCTCCTGTCTTTGCGTGCAGCAAAAAAGGATTTCTGGATTCTACTGCAGAAACGGAAAGATTATGCTTTTTACAGATAGAGAGCTGCGTCTTGTCCGAAAGACATTTAGCGCAGTCATGAAGCAGCCCTGCGGTCTGCGCATCTATAAGGTCATATTCATATCGCATGGCAAGGGACGCTGCCGTGTATTCCACTCCTAATGTGTGCTCAAAACGCTTGGCATCCTGCACTTTTTCCATTGCTTTGCGAATCTTTTTCAGCTGATTCTCTTTTTTCACGATAAAAACCCTTTTCTTCTATATAAGTCAGCACACTGTCGCATAACAGATATCGTGCACTCTGTCCATCTCGGATACGCTGCCGGACAAGGGAAGAGGATACGGATATCCGCAAAAAGGGAAGCAATAAAATATTGCCGCCGAAACGATTCTCCAGAGATCGTTTCTTCTCTTCCATGGCTTCAAGGACCCCATTTCCCCGGGCCGCTGCTACCAGAGTACAGTTGCGGAAAATCTCTTCGGGATTTTTCCAATTCTCTACCGTATACAGACAATCCGCTCCCAGAATAAAAAAGAAACTATCCTCCGGATATTGTGCTCTCAGCAGCCGCAGCGTTTCGTAAGTGTAGGTAGGGCCCTCTCTTCTGATTTCCAGGTCCAGGCATCTGAAGCGGGAATTTCCCCTGATGGCCAGCTCCGTCATCCGCATCCTTTCCTCCCCCGGCAATATTTCCCGGGAAGATTTCATATAGGAAGATCCTGTGGGAATGAACCATACCTCATCCAGCGGCACCTCATCCAACGCCCATTCTGCCAGCAGCAAATGTCCCAAATGGATGGGGTTAAAGGTTCCTCCCATGATACCGATTCGTCTCATCTCTTGCCGCCTTATCCTTTTTCGCCTGAAAATATAATGAATTACGTGCACTGTTCACAAGTGCCTCCGTGTCCTTTCGCCTGACAAACCCGAGACAGTTGTGCAGCGTATCTGTTCCTGTGAACGGAGTGAACAATTGCGTTATTTTGGCAGGATAATTTTGGGCTTATCCCGATCCGATTTATACAGCACAAATTTTTTTCCAATTACCTGTACTACCTGAGAATGTGTCCTCTCCGCTATCATCTGGGCTATTTCACCGGGATCGTCAAGACAGTTTTTCAGGACGGCCACCTTAATCAACTCGTTTCTGTTAAAGGCTTCCCGTATCCCTTCCGTTAATTCCGGCGTCAGGCTGCTCTTTCCTACCTGATAAATCGGGTCCAGTTTACTGGCCAGGCCCTTCAAATATGCTCTCTGTTTGCTTGTCATATGCTTGCTTTCCTTATCTATTTATAATAGTCAAAAGAGTGCCCGTACAGCCGAACCGTATCGCCGTCCTTGATGCCCAATTTCTCCAGTTCGTCCAGTATGCCGGAAGTTTTCAGGAAGCGCTGGAAGAAAGAGAAGCCTTTTTCGCTGTCCAGGTTGGTGTAGCCCAGCATTTTTTCCACCCCCGGTCCCTCCACCACATACTCGTCGTTTTCCTGATCATAGTTTACCGTATAGGGTTCGTCCGTATTCACGGCATGTTCTTCGGGACGATATTCCGATTCAAATACTGTAGTTTCGTTTCCTATCTCTTCCAGCATTCCGCTTACATGGTAAAGAAGTTCTCTCACACCTTCGCCGCTTACCGCGGAAATCGGAAATACCGCGATTCCCTTCGGCTCGAATTCGGCTTTGATGGCAGCCAGGGCGCTGGTTTCTCTGTCGTAAATCGCGTCGATCTTATTGGCTGCAATAACCTGAGGGCGTTTTGCAATGTCCGGATTGTAGGCAGCCAGCTCCTGATTAATGGTTCGGATATCCTCCAGGGGATCGCGTCCCTCCGTACCGGCAGCATCTACGATATGAATAATGACCTTTGTCCGCTCTATATGCCGCAGGAACTCATGTCCAAGCCCTACGCCCTCTGATGCGCCCTCTATCAGTCCGGGAATATCGGCAATGACAAAGCCTTTGCCTCCGTCCAGGTCCACTACCCCAAGATTGGGGTTGAGCGTAGTAAAATGATAATTGGCTATCTTGGGCCTGGCATTGGTAACGCGGGCCAGAAAGGTGGATTTCCCCACATTGGGAAGGCCTACCAGTCCTACGTCCGCAATGACTTTCAGTTCCAGGAGAAGCTCCAGTTCTTTGGCTGGTTTGCCGGGCTGGGCATACATAGGCGCCTGCATGGTGCTGGTGGCATAATGCTGATTGCCGCTTCCGCCCCGTCCGCCCTTGAGAATGACGAACTCGCGATTATCACCGGACATATCCATGATAACCTGTCCGCTCTGGGCCTCCCGGATAACCGTGCCCGGCGGAACCTTCAGGGTGATGTCCTTACCGTCCTTGCCCCGGCAATTTTTCTTCCCGCCCGGCTCTCCGTCACCGGCCTTGTATTTTCGTGTATTGCGGTAATCGATTAAAGTATTGAGACCCTCGTCCACAACAAATCGGACATCACCGCCCCGGCCGCCGTCCCCGCCGTCAGGACCGCCCGCAGGAACAAATTTCTCATGGCGAAAAGAGACGTGCCCATCTCCCCCTTTGCCGCTTCTAACAAATATTCGGGCTCTGTCTGCAAACATGAATGTCACCTCCGGGTTTTTTCAGCATTAACTCTGTTCCATATTTCCACTGCATGGACCTGCGATCGAGTAGGGGTGATTTTACCCTACTCGCCGCGCGGCCCGTGTGCCGCTTTAGCGGCAAATTTACATTACACGGGCCTGCGCATAAATAAGGACCCCAAACAAATGCGTTTGGAGCCCTCCAACTTCGAAACTATCCGCAATCGCTCAGACAGCACGCTGAACTGTTGCGGGAATACACACAAAACGCAAAAAGATGCGTTTCGGCACCCGCAAGTCTGGCAAAATTGCCTTTTTGACTTAGCGGCATGGGCTTCTGAACATTCCAATTATTCCTCTACAGGATAAACAGAAGCCTGTTTTCTGTCTCTTCCTTTTCTCTCAAAACGAAGAACTCCGTCAACCAACGCAAACAGAGTATCATCTCCGCCCCGTCCAACGTTCACACCGGGATGAATCTTTGTTCCGCGCTGTCTGTAAAGAATGTTTCCGGCTTTCACAAACTGTCCGTCCGCTCTCTTGGCTCCTAAACGCTTTGACTCGGAATCTCTGCCGTTCTTGGTTGAACCGACTCCCTTTTTATGGGCAAAAAATTGAAGGTTCATATGAATCATGGCTTACACCTCCTCGTATTTTACTTGTAAATATCTTTTTCCATATTCCCTGCTGAGGTTTTCCAGATTGAAAACCATGGAATCCAGCAGAAAGGTTGACTTTTCCTGCAGGCTACTCTCAAAATCACATTTGAGAAAACCTGTTCGTTCATCCTGTGTCACTTTTATCCGTTCTCCCGCCAACTCATCCAGGCAATTGACAGTGCCGATTGTCAGCGCGGATATGGCTGCACACAATATGTCAGGTTTTCCGGATTTAGCGTATCCCGCATGTCCCATACAGTAGAAACCTTTATAGGAACCTGCCCGGCTCCTGCAAATTACTACGGTTGTCATGGGGACTATTCGTTGATCTTGTTAATCTTAACCTTTGTATAGGCCTGTCTGTGACCGTTCTTCTTGTGGTATCCGGTTTTTCTCTTGTACTTGTATACAATAATCTTCTTACCACGAACCTGATCTTCCACGGTAGCGGATACGGTAGCATTTGCCACTGCTTCGCCTACGTTCAGATTGCCGTCACTGCTTATTGCGATAACACGGTCAAAAGTAATGCTGCTGCCGACTTCTGCGTCCAGCTTCTCAACAAAAATCTCCTGATTCTCAACTACTTTGTACTGTTTTCCGCCTGTTGCAATAATTGCGTATGTCATTAGGCACCTCCTATTCATGAACCGCCTGGTTCATTTACTCGCTGACCTTGGTGGCTTCCCGGAAATATATCCTGGGAATCGCTCTTATACCGGGTCATGCGGCATTAACGCATGACGCTTCTGTCCACGCCACACCATAGCATTCTACCATAAGGTGCCGGATACTGTCAATACTTTTATGCCTTATGCTTGTAATTTTTCTTCTCAAAATCTTCGATATACTGAATAATCAGCTTCACTGTGCCCTCTTCTCCCAGTATGGAGCTGTTGATGCACAGGTCATAGCTGTCCGCCCGTCCCCATTTTTTCGAAGAATAATAATTATAATAGCTCTGGCGCTGTTTATCCTTCTTGATCATCATGTCCCTGGCCTTGTTCTCGGACAGATTATATTTTTCCATAATACGTTTGATTTTTACATCCTCATTGCCCAAAATGAACAGATCGATTACATTGTCCCTGTCCGCAAGGGCATAATCCGCGCAGCGGCCCACGATAACGCAGGGGCCTTCATCCGCAATTTTCTTGATGGTATCAAACTGGGCCAGAAATACCTTGTGGCTGATAGGCACATCCACAAAGGAAGAGCTGTTGTAGCCGAAGGAATAGGTGTCCATCACCAGATTGTACAGGAAAGAATTGGTAGGCCTCTCATCATGATTCTGAATCATCTCCTCACAGAACCCGCTCTCCTTGGCCGCTCTGGTCAGCAATTCCTTGTCATAGTATTTAATGCCGAAATATTCCGCTACCTTTTCCCCGATCTCACGTCCGGCGGAACCAAATTGTCTTCCGATTGTCACAACTGTATTCATATGGATACCTCTTTTCTTTACAGAGTATAAAAGCATTGCCTTGCAGAAGTGCTTCTACCTGCTTTTATTATACATCAAGAGTAATATTTAGACAACAGAAAAGTGCCATTTATAATATTTCCAGCAAGTGCCGAAAATAGTCAGGCAGAGGAGCGTCTATCTCCGTGTAGTTTCCCGTGGAGGGATGGACAAAACCCAGCGTTTTCGCGTGGAGCGTCTGTCCCTGGAGACGAAAGGGAGATTTTCGATCCGAATACACTTCGTCGCCCAGCAGCGGATGGCCTATGCTGGCCAGATGAACCCTTATCTGGTGTGTGCGTCCGGTCTCCAGCTCGCATTCAATATAAGTATATTCCCGGAAAGCGTTCAGCACACGATAATGAGTAACCGCCCGCTTCCCGTTTTTTTCATTGACCGCCATTTTTTTCCGATCTGTGGGATGCCGTCCGACGGGCTTGTCTACGGTTCCTGACATTTCCCGAAAGGTTCCGTGACAGATTGCCTGATACCGCCTTGTGACAGAATGCTCCTTCAGCTGTTCCGCAATCCGGTTGTGGGCAATGTCATTTTTACAGGCAATGACAGAACCCGTGGTATTCATATCAATCCTGTGCACAATCCCCGGACGAAGAATGCCATTGATCCCGGACAGATCGCTGCCGCAGTGGTACATAAGGGCATTCACCAGCGTGCCGCTGTAATGTCCCGCGGCGGGATGCACCACCATTCCCTTTGGTTTGTTTACCACAATGACATCTCTGTCTTCATATAGAATATCCAGAGGAATGTCCTCCGGCTCAATGTCCGGCTCAACCGCCTTGGGCAGAATGAATTCTACAATATCCTCCGCCTTCACCTGATAGCTGCCTTTTACGGGATGCCCGTTTACCCGCAGGGCATTGTCCTTGATCAGCCGTTGTATAAAAGAACGCGACAAAGAATCGATAAGCAGAGAAAGACACTTATCGATCCTTATATCTTCCAATTCTTCGGTTATCTCAAAACGAAATTCATCCATGGCAAGTTCCGCATTTTCCTATAAATCAAGATACAGGTTCCGAACTTCCGGCGCCTTGCAGGGCAGATCACTCGGCAGTTTTTTTTCTTCGAAAGCTCAGAAATTCCAGATCTTCCTCCTTATAGACGAACATAAAGAGAACAAAGAGGATAATCGTGGCAAGCACTATAAAACAATCCGCCACATTAAAAACGGGATACTGTATCAGCACAAACGAAATAAAGTCCACCACATAATCAAAACGCACTCGGTCAATGATATTCCCCAGGGCGCCTGCCAACAGCGCGGCAAACAGAAAATGGATAATTCGAAATTTTTTCTGTTCAGGCAGTTTAAACAGAAAGAAGATCAGAAGACCCAGGATCAGAAGACCCAATGTCAGGATCAGAATTTTCCGTCCCTGAAAAAGGCTGAAGGCTATCCCCCTGTTTTCCACATACTGCAGCTCCAGTACTCCTTCAATGAGCACATAGGCCGGATTACCCTTCAGACGGGTTATGGCAAGATATTTTGTGAACTGATCCGCAAACAAAAGCACCAGCATGACTGCGCCGTCCAGAGCAAGTAATTTTCGATTTCTATTTTTAAGCATGAGCATCCTCTTCACTGAAATGGATTTCTCTGACAGCAGCCAGGATTTCTTCCTCTGTCACCGTGCTGTCGATAAATGCCTTTCCGATCTTTTTCAGCAGAACAAATTTAATCTTCCCGCCCTGCATTTTCTTGTCGGATTTCGTCAGCTCCACAATCTCCTGAGGGGCGATCCCGTCTACGGATATGGGCAGATAAAACGGTACAAACATATCTCTGATCTCATAATACTCTTCCATGGACAAAAGTTCACGCTTCCAGGAGATATAGGCTGCAGCCACTGCTCCCAGAGCCACACATTCTCCGTGAAACAATTCAAAATTCTTCGCTTTTTCAATGGCATGGCCGATGGTATGTCCAAAATTCAACAGAGCGCGGTCTCCCTGTTCCGTGGGGTCTTTCTCCACCACCTGTTTCTTTATCATACAGCTGCGCAGCAGCATCTCCTTGAGTACATCCAGATCCCGCTCACAGATTTCGTACATATTCTCAATCAGCCATTCATAAAACCCGGTATCCTTGATGAGACCGTGCTTCATTATCTCGGCAAAACCGGAAAAATACTGCCGGTCTCCCAATGTCTGCAGAGCGGCCAGATTTACATAGACCAGCCGCGGCATTTTAAACGCGCCCACCATATTTTTGTAACCGTCGAAATCCACGCCGGTTTTTCCGCCGATACTGCTGTCAGCCTGAGCCAGCAGTGAAGTGGGCAGCTGAACATAATCAATGCCACGCAGATAAGTCGCCGCCGTATATCCTGTAATATCTCCTGTCACGCCGCCGCCCAAGGCCAGAAGCATATCTCCGCGTTCGAACCCTTTTTCGATGAGGAATTTATAAATCTCCTTCACCGTATCCAGATTTTTGCTTTCCTCGCCTTCAGCAAAAACGTATTTAAATGCCCTTCTGCATTTTCCCTCCAGAAGCTTCAGCGCTGTATCCCCATAATATTCGTCTACTTTGGAATCCGTAACGATACATAACTGCCTGTCCGCGCATCCCAGCTTTTCCAGCTCTTCCCACAGTTCGTCAAAGGATGCGGAAAAGACAATCTCATAACACGGATTCTTCTGATATAAAACCATTAATCTGTCTGGCATACCTGTCCCCTTTTCTTTGGAATTCATGCTGCTGTTCACGGATCCAAGACTTAATTATTCATCGGCATTTCAAAGGAATCATTAAAGATATCCTGGAAATCTCCCGATATGTCCACGCTGGAGGGCGTAATGATAAAAATATAATGAGAAATCTTCTGGAGATTTCCCGAAATTGCGTAGCAGGAACCGCTTGTAAAATCAATAATCCGCTGTGCAATATCCACATCCAGCCCCTCCAGATTCAGCACTACGGTACGGCTTGCCAGGAGCGTCTCCGTAATTTCCCTGGCATCTTCCACCGAGGTAGGCTTGATTACACAGACCTCCATATTGCTGCCGCCGACACTCCTTCTGGCAGATGGCTGCTTGATGGGGGTGATTTTATTGGCAGAGGCCGGCTGCCTTCTGGGGGCAGAGTCTTCACGCTCATCGTCGTAATCGTCTATATCCCGTACTTTGGAAGAAGATCTCCTTGGCGCCGGTACAGGCTCCTCGTCCTCCTCATCATCCAGATAGTCGTCATCATAGTACTCGTCTTCCTCTTCACCGTTCAATTTCATATAATTCAGAAATTTGTCCATTACACCCATAATCTATTCACGCCTTTCACTGCCGGCAATCCATGTTTGCGGCTATCTTGCTCCAAAAATTCCCGTTCCCACCCTGATGCAGGTGGCCCCTTCCTCTACAGCCACGGTATAGTCTCCCGACATTCCCATGGACAGGACAGTCATATTTCCATTATCAATGTTTTTCTCTCCTATGTCAACACACAATTTCTTCATTTTTTGAAAATATGGTCTGTTTTCTTCCGGATTTTCCGTAAATGGGGCAATTGCCATCAGCCCCTGCACCCGAAGAGCGGGAAGTTTGGCAATTTTTTCAACCAGAGAAGACGCTTCTTCCGCTGTCACGCCATACTTGCTCTCCTCCCCGGCGATGTTCACTTCCACCAGGATATCCACTACCAGGTCTCTCTTTGCCGCCTCCAGACTGATCTCCTCTGCCAGACGCAGCGAATCCACACTGTGTATCATGGCGACTTTGTCGATGATGTATTTCACCTTGTTTCTCTGCAGGTGCCCGATCATATGCCAGCGCACATCGTCGGGCATCTGCGGAATCTTATCCATCAGCTCCTGCACCCTGTTTTCTCCGAAATCACGGATACCGGCCTCATAGGCTTCCCTCAGAAACAGAACCGGCATGGTTTTGCTGACGGCCATCAGCGTTATCTCATCGGAAATTCTCCCCGCCTTCCGGCAGGAGTCTTTTACTTTCCGCTCTACTTCTTCGATATTTTCTCTGATCATAACTCTTTCTCCCTCCCCAAAATGACCGGGCGGCTTTGGGTCGTTCTGCTCCATGCCGCCCAGACGTCTGATTATTTCTGATTGATGAATTGATCGTCTCGAACGGATTCCGCATTTAACACAATATAGTCATAAACGTTCAGCCCGTATTTTGTATTGGGCTTGACAATAGCATATTCATCATTTTCATATAATATGGTAATTTGCTTAAAATCAGCGTAACCCTTGTTCATATTGTACACACCGATCAGGGTTGCCCGTTTGCTCACGGTAAAGGTTTCTTCACTGTCCGGTTTATACAGATTTTCTCCTGAGGCAAGCATGGAACTGTCCAGATAGTATTCCTTGCTCTCACTGTCAAAATAGTATACCTCGATCTCCACAATCTCGCTGGAAATTGTGCCGTCCTCCAGATAACACTGTCTGACAATGCTGTCCCCGCCGTTGGCGCCCCCCGGAATGACATATTCTTCCGGAATAAGAAAAAATTCCTTCTGGACAATGGAAGACACGGGTATTTTTAACCCTTTCTCGTCCTCTACGATCAATTCCACATCCAGAAATCGTTCTGAGATAAAGGTAATCATGGAATTGGTGAAGGTGAGCTGTATGTATGTGTTTCCGTCCGCGTTGGTGAGCAGCTTTGTCGTTCCCCAAGATTCATACTGATTCTTCAGAAAACGCACTTTGACGGTCCCCGCCTCCTGAAGCTCCAGTCCTCTGTCCGGGTCCACCGGGATAACTATGGACCAGTCCTCATTGGTGGACAGTTTATAAACCGCCTCGCCGGACTCCACCAGGGTATTGTTGATCATGCGTTTCTTTTCGTATTCTTTTTCGTCAAGAATCTCTGCTGTGACATCCTGAGCAGAAAGCGCTTCATAGCCGTCTGTCCAATAGGCCACAATCCCCGTGACGGGAGCGCGGAAGCTGTTCACAATGCCTGCTCCCGTTCCGTTTACATCCCCGATGCTCTGCAGCATATTTGCGCCTGCCAGCCGCAGTACGGTATTTTTCAGAGAATACTTAAAATCGTAGGTGACATCATAATTAACGGGGGTAAAACCATGAACGAAATTCACGATTTCATTCCGAAATTCAGCCAGTTCCTCATCCGTAAGAGAGTTCTCCCCCAGATACATGCTCTCCAGCTCCTCGTTCAGCCGTCCTGTCTCGTCCACCACGTAGACCAGATCGTTCTGTGCCACGCGGGATCCCTCCCAGGCGTAATAATTCACATACCCTGCGCTTTCTGCGCAGACCACCGTCTCGTCCCGCAGAACAATTCCCCGATAAATTGTGTCTGCAGCCAGAGAACCCTCCTGTACCTCATACCGCACTATATGGCTGGTTTGGAAGTACATGATGACACAGACAACGACATAGATAAAAATTGCGCCGAAGATACTCATTCCGATATTCAGATTCAAAGGTTTCCTGTATTTTTTTATCTTTCCTTTCGTACCTGTCCCAGCGCTTTTGCGAGGTTTTGCCCCACTGTTTTTACGGGATTTTGTTCCAGAGCTTTTACGAGGTTTTGTCCCGGAAGTTCTGCGGGATTTTGCCCCGGATCTGTTTCTGGTTTCGGTCATAGCCTCTGCTCTGGTCCCTGTTCTGGTCCCTGCCCTTGTCTTTGCCAATCCATGCCTCCATACAAAAGCCCCGGTAGATTCTTCCGAGGCTTTCATGTGTAATCCGCCGTTACTGTTTACAGTAACCTATATTGTAAGACATCTATACTCCGTATCGTTTACAGGGAAACGATTACCTTATCCTTAAGGGCCACGGGGAGTTCGGACTCGTCCATGGAAACACTTAAGACAAAATCCACATCGGAGTTTTTGCTGAGTTTATCCAATTTTTCTACTATTGCAGTGATATCCTGTCCTTCCAGACAGGCAATCTTCAAGAAATTGTCAAAATACATCTGCTGCAAATCATGATCCTGTGAAATAATACCGCTCACAAAGCCTGTAAATTCACTGCTGTTTTCGATCATGCACTGGGATACGTCAATGAGACGAACCTTGTTGTTCAGCTCATACATATGCTTCGTGTTTTTGTCAAGAAATACGATATTCCCCGATATCTCCTTGATCTGGCTATTTACCCTGTCCAACAGCTGCCTTGTCTTACCCTTACCCTTATTGCCTACAATTAATTGAACCATTGGAAACCCTCCTGTAGTATTAATTTTGTGTTGCCCTTACGCTTATTATAAGGTAAATGCCAGCAAAAAACAACCTCTATTTATGAATCTCGTCAAGTAAATCTATCATGCGGCCATAGACTACATCCGGTCCTTCTGCCCGCAGAATGACGGAGATATAGGGAGAACCGTTCTCATCTCTGGAAAAAAGCATCAGACAATTGCCGGCGGCGCTGGTAGTTCCTGTCTTTCCGCCGATTACGGTCACATTGGCCGGAGCCTGGTAATCTCCCCTGATAAATAAATTTGTTGTCGGTTTATTGAACGCCTTTTCCTTTCCGTCCTTATCGTAAAATACGGTCTGGTAACCCGACATATGTATGATTTCATTAAATGTCTCATATCGGACGGCTGCATTGAAAATCAGGTACAGATCGTAGACCGTTGTATAATGTTCGGAATCTGTCAGTCCGTGAGGATTCATAAACTTTGTGTTGGTTGCCCCCAATGCATTGGCCTTTCTGTTCATCATTTCCACAAAGTTCTCCACACTGCCGCCTATATTTTCCGCGATCAGCATTGCCACGTCATTGGCCGAATAGACCAATAAAATGCGCAGCGCTTGATCCAGGGTCATGGTGTCTCCTTTTTTTAAACCGCACAGCACGGCGCCGGATTCGGTGATGTTGACCGCCTCCGAAGCTGTCAGCGTCTGGTTGAGCTGACCGTTTTCCAGCGCCACAAGAGCCGTCATTACCTTGGTCAGGCTGGCAGGGTGCAGGCGCTCGTGAACATTTTTTGCATACAGCACTTCCCTGCTGTCTACATTGAACAATCCTGCCGCCTCCACCTGGGTCATATCCGGCGCTTCTTCACCTGCCAAATCCCCGGACACCACGCACACGGACGAGGCAAATGGAACAGCTGTACGGGAATCCTGTCTGGAAACTACGTTGAAACTGCTGACATCATAATCAACCCTGTAAGCCATGTCATAGGCCAAACTGCCGCAGCCTGTGCAGCATCCCAGCAAAAGCAGAAATGCGCAGACAACTGCCGCAACCGGTTTTTTATTTATACATTTCACGCCACTCCAAATCTCCTCTGTCCAGAGCCTTAATCAACAGTTCCGCGCTTGCCAGGTTGGTCGCCAGAGGAATATTATGCGTATCACAGAGGCGTATCACATTGTTTACATCCGGTTCATGCTTCTTGGGGTTCAGGGGATCGCGCAGAAAGATAACCAGATCGATCTCATTATTTTCAATCTGGGCTCCGATTTGCTGCTCCCCGCCCAGATGCCCCGCCAGACATTTCCGGATATTCAGGTTTGTCACCTCTTCAATGAGGCGTCCTGTTGTACCCGTTGCGTATAAGTCGTTTTTGCTCAAAATCCCCCTGTAAGCAATACAAAAATTCTGCATCAGCTTTTTTTTTGCATCATGTGCTATTAGCGCAATGTTCATAAGAGTACCTCCACGTATTCTCTATTGTTTTGTTTTCTAGCCTGAAGTCTTACGTTTAGTACAAACCCCATTCCGATAAACAGGCTAAGCAATGATGTCAGCCCATAACTGACGAAAGGAAGCGTAAGTCCCGTTGTGGGAAGAATAAAGGTGGCTACACCGATATTAAAAAAGCTCTGAAAGGCAACCAGTCCCCCCATGCTGGCAGCAATAATGGTGCCGGCAGTATCTTTCGCCTTCCTCGCAACACTGATGCATTCCAGTGATACCCCGAACAACAGTACGATTACCGCAACGCTTCCCTTGAATCCAAACTCCTCTCCGATTACCGAAAAGATGAAATCCGTCTCTGCCTCTGAAAGAAAATTACCGTTTTTAACCGAAGTAATTTCATTATTGCGATAGCCCTTGCCCTCCAGCTGCCCGGAGGCTATGGCCGTCAGCGAATTCAGCTGCTGGTAGGCAAAGGTAGTCGAATACTCCTGGGGATTGACAAATGCCAGCACACGATTTTTCTGGTTATCGGTAAGGATATCGTTATCCGGCTGCAGAGCGAGGGAAACTACCAGGGCCACCGCCGGTATGGCGACTGCCAATACCGCAAAAACCAGCTTCAGGCTGATCCCTCCCGCAAACATAATGATACAGAACATGACCAGCAGCACCATGCTGGTTGACAGATCAGGCTGTTCCCAAACCATAAACCAGGGAAGAGCATACATTGCCACACAGCTGGCAATAATTGTCACCGTATTCAATTTCTTCCTATGTTTCATAATAAACTGTGCAAAGAATAAAATCAAGGCAATTTTTGCAGTTTCTGAAGGTTGAAACACCAGACCGCCTATTTCCAGCCATCTGGTAGCCCCTTTTTTCTCCTCTCCGAACAGCCAAACCGCCGCAAGCAATACCAGATTGCCCACATAAATCAGCCAGTAAAGTCTCAGCAGCAAGGTATAGTCAAAAAAAGAAATAATCAGCATGATGACAATACCGGCGGCCACTCCGGCCAGCTGTTTTGTCAGAAGCGATTCTTCCGCGCTTCCGATTGCGATGACGCCGATTGCCGAGAGGGCAAGCAGCATCAGCACCAGTTTAAAATCATAATCCCGTACTCTGTATTTTTTCAGCATAATCTATCGGTTCCTATTCAGCTCCCTGTCCGATCCTGACTGCATACTGCCTGAATCCCCCGTTATTTTCCCCTTATTTGGCTAAGTCCTGCGCCGAAACGTCCACAATGGGGATATTTGCATACAGGGAAGGCATCTTGCCGCCTCGTCCGGACTTGTTTCCCTTTGTGTTTATCTGAATTTCCATATTTTCGGAATCTATCTTCATGTATTTGGATAAGACCTTCGCTATGTCCGTCTTAATCAGCTCCATAATCTCCGGGGAACAGTTTACCCTGTCCGAAATCAACAGGATCTTCAGCCTGTCCTTTGCTATCTGGCAGGAGCTCTTTCTGCGAAAAAAACGTCTCATTTTCCACCCTCCTATGCCTTATGAAAAATTCCCGTTACCCTTGTCCAGAAGGAAATACCCCTGTCAAAGTTCAGATAAGGCACCTCCTTTCCTTCCACCCTCTGCACTACATTCGCATAAGCCTGTCCGGCCGGAGAAGCGCCGCCCACCACAGGTTCTCCCTGATTGGTGGCGATAACCACGCTTTCGTCGTCCGGAATCACGCCGATCAGAGGGATTGCCAGAATATCCACAACATCCTGCGCGGACATCATATCGCCCCGCTTCACCATGTCCATGCGGAGTCGGTTAATGATCAGATCCATCTGCTTGAACCCGTTGGCCTCCAGCAAACCAATGATGCGGTCTGCATCCCGAATGGCCGAGACCTCCGGCGTAGTCACTACCAACGCCCTGTCGGCGCCGGCAATGGCATTTTGAAATCCCTGTTCTATGCCGGCCGGGCAGTCCAGAATAATGTAGTCAAATTGTTCCCGGAGATGGTCAATCACTTTCACCATCTGTCCGGGGGAGACTGCCGATTTGTCTCTCGTCTGCGCGGAGGGCATCAGATAAAGTCCCGGATGGCGCTTATCGCGGATCAGAGCCTGCTTTATCCGGCAGTTTCCCTCTATCACATCCACCAGATTATAGACAATCCGATTTTCCAGTCCCATGACTACGTCAAGGTTGCGCAGACCGATGTCCGTATCAATGAGACATACCTTTTTCCCCTGCTTAGCCAGACCTGTTCCCACATTTGCGGTCGTGGTGGTCTTGCCCACGCCGCCCTTACCTGAAGTGACGACAATGACTTCGGAGCCCTTGCGCTCCTGGGAAAATTGTTTTTCCATTTTCCTTTCCTCCAATTCCTGATACTTTGTCGTCCTCTGGCACTTTACCTCTTAAAGCCTCAAAAAGTGCTCAGTAAATCTTTGGTAAGCGCTTCAAAAATGATTCTGTCGTTTTTTATGTATGCAATTTTCGGCCGTACCTTAGGTTTAAATCCCCATTTTGACTGTTTTGTACCTGATAAATATTTGAAGTCGCCGATTTTGATTCTTTCCGGCTCCATTTCAAATGCTGCCACGAAGGCGCCGTCCCGTCCGTTCCCGCCTGCGTGAGCTTTACCGTACAGCCCGCCCAGGATAATAATGCTTCTGGCGCTGATTACGGTACTGCCGGGATAGACATCGCCCAAAATGATTATACTGCTCTCGGTTTCCAGAGTCTCCCTGTTTTTCAAGTCTCCTCTGAAAAACTGTCCCTCTGCTCCCTCTTCTGTTTTTTTCTGGACATGTGCCAGCGCTTTTACATAATTTTTATTTACTGCATCGTCCCGCTCCACTATACAGGCAATATTTAAATTGCTGTTTTCCCGGATCGTCTCCAGGATCCTGAGTTCTTCCACATCTGTCACAGGGCGTCCCTCTATAGACAGGGCCATGGTGGCAGCGCCGAAAAAGTTCCTTGCATCGGCAAATTTAAAGCCGACTTCTTCCAGAACTTTTTCGAAAGACAGATCCGCATTCAGGTAAAGGGCAATGCCGTTGGGAAAACTTTTAATGACAACCGCTTCTTTCATACCAACCTCCCTGCCTATAATTCGTTGGAAATTCCGGCGTCAGGCGTATCGGCGGTACCGGTGATCAGCTCCTCCTCCTCGGCCAGACCGTAATAATACTTGATAATGTCTCTGGCAGCCTTCGCAGCGTGATCCGATGAATACCCGAAGGGAATTCTCACCGCTATGGCAAGTTCCGGCTCCTCAAAGGGAGCATAGCAGGTAAACAATGCGTGGGAGGGACGTGTCTTCCGCTCTTCCGCCGTTCCTGTCTTTCCGGCTGCGTTCACTGCCAGATTGTCAAAGTATTGCTTATTCTGAACCACCTGACGCATGCCCAACTGAATCGCCTGCCAATACTCCGCAGGCATATCAATGGTATTTCGTATATCCGGTTGGAATTCCTGCAAGACGTTTCCGTCCGAATCAGTAACTTTGTTCAGCAAGGTCAAATTATAGCACGTTCCGCGGTTTGCCACAGTCGCCACATATCTGGCCAACGCCGCCAGGGTATAGCTGTTGCTGCCCTGACCGATGGAAGAACGCACCGGATCCTCCGTGGATACATTGGGCGCTGCCTCCGAAATCTCGATTCCGGACTTTTCCGTGAGGCCGAATATATCCGCATATTTTTCCAGAGTATCCAGCCCTTCCGTTTCGTTGTATGTGCCGGAACCCATGGAAAGCTGATAACCTACATTGTAAAAATAGTAATTGCAGGAATCCCGGATCGCCGTAGTCAGCGTTTCATTGCCGTGTCCGTAGGTTCTCCAGCACCTGGGCACGGAAGGAATTTCCCTGAAAGTACCCGTACAGTTTGTCACACTGTTAAGACTGATCACGCCTTCCAGCAAACCGGCCGTGGCCACCAGCATTTTAAAGGTAGAACCCGGGGCCGCCGAATACTGAGTCGCATAATTGTACTGAGGATTGGATTTATCGGCGTTCAGCTTCGCATAATACTCCGCGTCGATGGAATTTGCCATCAAATTGTTGTCATAACCCGGATAGGAAACGATTGCCAATACCTGCCCGCTATTCACGTCCGCGATTACGGCGGATGCGTTGCAGGGATCCAAAGCCAGCTGAGCCGGTGTGATATCCAGATTGTCAATTCGGTTTCTCATAAACTTTTCCGCAGATATGGTACCGTTAAATACGGCGTTCCGCTCTTCTTCCGGAATCTCAATCACCCCCTGCTCACATAAGATCTGACAGACCTGTCTGCCGTTTATCACGTCTCCCAATAACATATATTTGTAAAAACGTTTTTGAAATTCCGTATTTTTTTCAATCATGGAGACAATGTACTCAAGAAGTTTATTATAAATTTCCGTAGAATCGGAATATTTGTCGTCAAGTTCCAGCCGACTCACATCTATCCAGTTCTGAGAAATGCAGTGCTTCAGATATTCGCTCAGGCTGATGGTCTCCTCTGTAGCCCAGGCAACCTGAACCGCGTCCTCCGCATCAACGGCATCTGCAATGATTGCGCCGTTTCTTCGGAGCAGACTCACAATATTACTCTGATAGACCTGATATTCTTTCGACAGCTTGTTGTAAGGAGTCCGCACTTCTGTCAGCTCGGCATATAACCTTTCGTAAACATTCTGCTTATAAGCAAGGTGCGCCTCATATACGGTCTTCTCCGTCTCCCCGGCGTCCGGCCCGGACATATGCTTTAAGTCGATTGTGGAATTGTCAAACATGGCGAAATAGACATCGTATATGGGAATCTTGATGTCTGCGCTGTCTGCATTCTCTCCGGGAATGTACTCCTTTGCGCTGATAATATTCTGGGACACAATTCCTGCCAGCTTCTGTTCCAGAATATTGTACACTGCCTCCGTGAGTTCCATATCAATATTCAGGTACACATCCTGACCCGCCTTCGCCTCCTTGCGCTCCTCAATGGAGATGACCTTTCCCATGTTGTCAACGATGACTTTTTCGTACCCCTTCTCTCCCTGCAGTGTAGTTTCGAAATAGGACTCGATGCCGCTTTTTCCCACCACATCGTTAATATTGTAGACATCGCTTCCGGCCCCGGCCTCTTCCATCTGCGCATTCAGGTCGACCAGTTCATCGGAGGAAATCTTGCCTGTATATCCCAGCACATGGGCGAAGTATTTGCTGTCCACATACCTGCGCACGGTATCGTCCACCACGGAGACACCGGGAAGTGACTGGGAATTCTCCATGATCACCGCCACGGTCTTCTCATTGACATTTGTGGCCACTGTGGTTCCGATATATTTGCGGAAGGATGTAAGATTCATGGCGTAACGGATTGTAACCAGCTTCAGCCAATCCTCCTTCGTGTAACCCTCTCCCGGCAGAAAAGCGCTCTTGCTGTCTTCCGGCACTTCGTATTCTCCGATGGCGAACCGGGAGGTTCCGCTGAGATAATCCATCACTTCCCCGGCGGTGGCTGACCGCTGTTCGTCCTTAAGATCACCTATTTCTCTGTGACCGTATACGTCTGCCAGAAAGCGGAGCAGGGAAGTGCCTTCCACCGAGAAGGCAAACTCGTTGTCTTCATTGAGGAAAATCTTAAAATCGGTAATACATTTATCGCCGTTTTTTTCGATCATCTGAATCAATCTGTATACGGTATCGTTCAGATTTGCATTTCTGGACCTTCCTCCTTCAAACACATCTTCAATCTTCACGGAATAAGCCAGCTCATTGTAGGCCAGAACTTTTCCGTTTCTGTCGTAAATATTACCCCTGGTGCTGGATAAGTCTCTGGTTTTTTCTATTTTAAGGACAAACTCCTCCAGATACTGCTCTCCATGGACGATCTGCAGATCAAAGCACCGATAAATCAATATACCGGCCAGAAAACAGAACAACAGGGTAAAAACAGTGAGCCTGCTGGTTACGATATGGATCAATTTCTCCTTAAACTCATCAAACAAATTTCTTCGCTCTCCTTTTTTCCCATGCCTCCAGTTTTTTGTTTACTTTCAGCGCCACCGGATACAAAAACAATGTCACTACAATTGTGTACAGTGCTTCCGGCAAGATAATATGTGTAAAATAATAAGTGAACTGAAACCGCGTACGCAGCATAAATGTCAGAACATAACATATAATTCCATAGGACAGGTCGCTGACGATGATCAGGGCAAGCGGAAGCTTGATGTCTTCCGGATAAAAAATCTTGCAGAACTTGCCGTTGATATACCCTATGTACATCAGTACCAATGCATAAAACCCCAGGAAACTACCGAAAAAGATATCGCTCAGCAGGCCGCAGAAGAATCCGATGATCAACCCCTCCCTCTCTCCGCGCATAAATCCGAAAGCCGAGGTGAGAATAATCATCAGGTTCGGGATAATTCCCGCAAACGCCAGGCTGTCGAAGACGCTGCACTGCAGAACAAAACATATAATAATAAAAACGGTCACAACGATTTTTCTAAGCATGCGCACTCCTAATCCGTCCGCCTGCGGGCTGCCTAATTTTCCTCCACAGCCTGCTTCATATCCGTGATCACCAACACTTCCCCCAAATGCTCAAAATCCACCGCCGGCACGATCTGTCCGGACTTGGTGAGATTATTGGCATCCATATTGATGGAGCTGATATAGCCGATCAGAATATTCGGCAAAAATTTATCGCTGATGTCGGAAGTAACCACCTTGTCCCCTTCTTTCACCTTGTTCTGGGCATCCAACAATTGGCCGAAGGGAATGCAGCCGCTGGACATCAATTTCAGATCCCCTGATATAATCATGTTATCTTCCGTGGAAAGGGTCATTCCGCTCACCTTGCTGTTGTCTGAGATGATGGAGGTGACCCTGGCCCAGTTCGGCCCTACGGAAGTAATGCGTCCAACAAGCCCGCCTCCGGCAATCACATTCATATCTGCCGCAAGACCGTCCTCCTCACCCTTGTCAATGATGAACACGGAATACCAGTTCCCTGAATCCCGCCCGATAATCCGGGCACCAACCTTATTGTATTCTCCGTACTGTTCGTTCAGAGAAAAAAGCTCCCTCAGTTTGTTCAGCTCATATTTATCCTGCTGCAATAAGGTGTTTTCCTCGGTCAGTGCAGCGATCTCCTCCTTGAGCCGCATGTTCTCATCTAACAGGATGCGGATCTGCACCAGCTCTTCAGAACGATTGGACAGCCACCCGCCAAGCTTTGCGATTCCCTGCTGAAAGGGAACAACCACATACCCCACTACCGTATTCAGCGGCCGGTCAAACACATCAGTGCCGAACGTGACCAGCATCACCACAGTGCAAAGCACCGTTAAAATAAAAAGGAGGTATTTACTCGGCAGCGTAAACTTCTCTCCTTTTCTTTTTATGACTGGACTCATCTGCTCATCCCTTCGATCGCATACGCCACGGATTTATAATTATCATCCTTAATAATTTTGGCAAGTCCCAAAACCACGCTTGTGACGGGGTTCTCCGATATATTTACCTTAAGCCCCGTTCCCGCAGCCAGCCGGTCCGCAATATGACTGATCTGCGACGCGCCTCCGGTAAGATAGATGCCGTGGCGGTAAATATCTGCCGCAAGTTCGGGCGGCGTCCTCTCCAAAATCACCTTCACATTATCCACAATGGAATTAAAATGTTCCTCCAGGCATTCCACCACAAGTTTTGTGGGAATCTCTCTCTCTATGGGAAGACCTGTCACAATATCCCGGCCATAGACAATGGCGCCCTTACCCTCTTCCTCCAGCTGTTTGAGATTGGTCTTGATGGTCTCGGATGTCTTCCCTCCGATAATGAGGCTGAATTCTCTCCTGACCGCGGCGCGGATAGCCTCGTCAAACTTCAGTCCCCCTGTCTTGATCAGGCGGCTCAGCACAATGCCGCCCAGGGAAAGGATAGAGATCTCCGTGGTCTCAAAACCCACATTAACCACCAGAACGCCCTGGGAATTTTTTACGTCGATGTCAAGACCGAGACCGTCAGCCACAGCCTTTTCCACCACCATAATTTTCTTTGCCTTTACATTGGCATCCTTTATCAGGTCATAGAAGGCTCTCTTCTCCACTTCCGTCACATCCGTGGGAACCGCAATATAAAAATCGGCCGGCTTATTCATCCCCTTTTGCAGCCCGGCAATGAAATACCGGACAAGAGTTTCCATGTTTTTGATATCCGCGATCACACCGTTGGACAGCGGATAAGATATATGGATATTGCCGGGAGCTTTCTCGTACATCTCAAATGCAGAGTTTCCATAAGCAAACAGAACTTTTTTGTTCTCAATGGCGATCATATTCTTTTCCACCAGAACATGATCATCGCTTCTGCTGTAGATTTTAATGTTATTGGTACCCAAATCGATACCGAATGCGTTGTTTGCCAAAATGACAACCCCTTTCTAACGTAAATTACATGCACTGACAAATCAGGCCAACAGTTCGGGCGTTCCGGCTGATGCAAATCAGCAAAACCAGCCTGCTTCCTTAAAGCTGACATATCGGTTGTCACCGATAACGACATGATCCAGCAGAGGAATTCCCATCTGATCCCCGACTGTTTTCACATTACAGGTGAGCTTTATATCCGATTTGCTGGGCGTAGGATCTCCGCTGGGATGATTATGCACCAAAAGAATATTTACGGCGCGGTTTTCCAGCGCTGCCAGGAAAATCTCCCTGGGAGAGATCAGCGACATATTGACACTGCCCTCCGATAGCTTCCGCTCGCAGATCATCTGCCCCTTGGTGTCCAGACAAACCAGGATAACACATTCCGTCTCCCGATGCCGCAGCTTTTCCATAAAATAGGATGCCACTTGTCCGGAACTGGTAAAATTCAGCCCCTCCCTGGCTCTGGCCATGCTGATGCGCATGGAGAGTTCCGCCAGACATTTCAGTTTCACGGCCTTGACAATTCCGATTCCGCTGATGCTCTGGAGCTCGTCCAGCGTCACATCATAAAGCCCAAGAAGCCCTTCTTTTGGATATCTGGCAAGATTCAGAACCTGCTCGGCGAGCTGCAGAGCGGATTTTTCTCTCGTGCCCGTTCTGATGATGATGGCCAGCAATTCTGCCTCGGTGAGATTTTCCGGCCCAAACCGCAGAAATCTTTCATAGGGCAGTTCCTGGACTGTTTTCTGTACTTTTGTTTTTTCCGCCTTTTCTGTTCCTGTTTTTTCCTTATCTCTTTTGCCCATGCGTCTCCTCTACCTTCTCCGACGCATCAGGGACTTTTCCTGCTTTTGCCAAATGGGAAGCGGCTTCCCAAGACAGCGTGCGTCCGCAGGACCTCTGGCCCGTTTATGATGCCTGCAAACATTCGCTTTTATATAGTACCACAAAATTCCAGGGCTGTACACAAAAATCATAGATTTTATTTTGAGTTTTTTCTACAGAATATTACAGCGGCAGGCTGTTTTTGTCCACCACTCCTCTGTCCGCAAGAGATTGAAGCGACTTCAAAATACCGAATTTTGCATGCTGCCAGGTCAGTCCTCCCTGAAAATACACCGCGTAGGGAGGCTTTATGGGAGCATCCGCAGACAGCTCTATGGAGGAGCCGGATACAAAGGCTCCTGCAGCCATAATCACCCGGGCATCATAGCCGGGCATATCCCACGGCTCCGGACTGACATGACTGTCCACAGGCGCCGCAGCCTGAATACCCCGGCAGAAAGCGATTACGCCTTCCGGAGAGCCTAAAGTAACGGCCTGTATGATATCGTGCCGGCTCTCGCTTCCGTCTGGAATCACCGGGAACCCCAGACCTTCGTACAGGTTTGCCGCAAATACGGCTCCTTTCAGCGCGGATGCCGTTACCGTCGGCGCCAGAAACAGTCCCTGATAGAAGTCTTTCAAAATACCCAGGGACGCGCCCACTTCTTTGCCCAATCCCGGAGAAGTGAGCCGGTATGCCGCGTTCTCCACGCATTCTTTTTTCCCGGCGATATAGCCTCCGATCGGCGCAAGACCGCCCCCGGGATTCTTGATGAGGGAACCAACCACCATGTCCGCGCCCACGTCGCCTGGCTCCACTGTCTCCACAAATTCCCCATAGCAATTATCCACCATGCAGAGGATATCCGGCCGGATGTCTTTGATAAAGGCAATCAGCTCTCCGATTTGTTTCACCGAGAATGTAGGTCTGGTCTGATAGCCCTTGGAACGCTGAATAGCAGCCATACGGGTTCGGGGACCTATGGACGCCCGGATTGCGTCATAGTCAAAACTGCCGTCAGGGCGCAGTTCCGCCTGCCTGTAGCCGATACCGTATTCCGCCAGGGAACCCTTTGAAGGGCGGATACCGATAACCTCCTCCAAAGTATCGTAAGGCTTTCCCACCGGGGAGAACAGCTCGTCTCCGGGGCGCAGATTGCTCATCAGAGCCAAAGCCAGGGCATGGGTGCCGCAGGTGATCTGAGGACGTACCAGTGCATCCTCTGCGTCAAATATTTTTGCATACACCTTCTCCAGGGTATCGCGGCCCAGATCATTGTAGCCGTAACCTGTGGTTCCCAGCAGACATGCCTCGCTGATCTGGCATTCCTGCATGGCTTTTACGACTTTCAATTGATTGTATTCCGCAATTTCGTCAATCTGTTGAAAACGCCCTGCCAGCTTATTCAGAACGGCCTCCCCATATGCGTAAATCTCTCTGTCAATGCCCATTTGGGCGTACATATTCTGTATTTCTGTCATTTTCTCAGACGCTGCCCCGGCAGCCCTCCTTCTGTATCAAGATGTTTCAAGGATTCCCCTTGTCCGCATTTCTTCCAGCATAAATTTCAGTATTCTATCCTCATCGTATTCAAATTCGTCTTTGTTCAGCCAGATGACTTCTTTCTCCCGACGGAACCAGGTGAGCTGTCTCTTGGCAAAATGACGGGTGTCCCGCTTAATGGTCTCCACGGCTTCCTCCAGAGACAGTTCACCCTCCAGATAAGCCAGAATTTCTTTATATCCCAGCCCCTGCATGGAAACCATCCCTCTATGGCAGCCCATTTCCCGCAGCCGTTCCACCTCGGCCACAAGTCCCTGCCGGAGCATCTCATCCACCCGCATCCCGATCTTTTCGTAGATGCGCTCCCGCTGATCATTCAACACAAAGTAGCATGCGTTATAGGCAGGTTCTTTTTCACGTTCTCTCTCATTATGACGCGATATGGGTTCTCCCGTCAAATGAAAAAATTCTAAAGCCCGGATGACTCTCTTCTGATTATTTTGATGTATGCTCCGGGCGGAAACCGGGTCAATGTCCCCCAGCATGCTGTGGAGGCGGGCCGCGCCCTCCTGTTTTGCCAATTCCTCAAGCCATGCGCGGTATGCGCCGTTTTTTCCCGGGATGTCCTGGGATGCCGGAGTCTCCGAATGGTCCGCTTCATCTCCGGAGCCGAAGTCAATGTCCCGCAGCAGCGCCTGCACGTAAAATCCCGTTCCTCCCACCACAATGGGGATATGCTCCCGTTCATAGATGCCGGAAAGACACTGCAGGCATTTTTCCTTAAATAAGGCCGCGCTGAATTCCTCCCAGGGGTCCAGAATATTGATCATATGGTGCGGAATCCCCTCCATTTCTCCGGAAGTGATTTTGGCGGAGCCGATGTCCATACAGCGATAGACCTGACAGGAATCTGCCGAAATGATTTCTCCGTCCGCGGCTCTGGCCAGAGCAATAGAGAGCTTTGTCTTCCCCACGGCGGTGGGACCGGAGAGAATCACCATAGGCGGCTTTCGGCAGTCATGCATTCCGGCAGTTTTGTCCGGAATACCGCATTTTTTTATTCTGCTATCCATATTTTCAACCCTGTCCTTATCCGAAAACATTTCCGGTCCTCCTGATTATAGTTCCCCTACCGGACTTTAATTGACAATCCGTTTGAATTTCCGCTCCAGCTCCGTCCTGGTCATTGCGACGATCGTAGGTCTGCCGTGGGGACAGTTATAGGGATTGTCCAAAGTCAGCAGCTCGTCGATCAGCGTCTCCGCCTCCTGCGCGCTTAGGCGATGGTTTCCCTTCACAGCGGCTTTACAGGACATGGAGGCAATTTTTTCTTCCACAGCCTTTATGCTCCCGAAACCAGAGCCGTCCAGGAGTGCGTCCAGCACTTCCAGAAACATTTCCCGTTCGCCGCATCCATATAAATCCACAGGCACGCTCCGCAGAGCATACTCGCTTCCGCCGAAGGATTCCACTTCAAAGCCCAGCGCCGCAAAGGTGTCCATATGCTGCTTCAGCGCCGCTTCTTCCTGACCGGAGAGGCTGACCACAACAGGAGGAAGCAGCCCCTGGGAATGAACATCCTTCTCCCGATAGCGCTTCATCAGCCGTTCGTAATTCACTTTCTCATGGGCCGCATGCTGATCAATCATCAGCAGCTTCTCCTGAAACTCCACCAGCCAGTAGGTATCGAATGCCTGACCGATGATCCGAAAGCGGCTTCGGTTGTCCGCGGTGAGTATCTTTTCTTCGAACAAATCCAGCTGCTGCCCCGAACTGTTCTGTTCCTGCCGGTAAACCGTAGCCGCCTCAGGAGAAACTTCCCCGGAAACAGGGGACGTCAGGTTTTCTTCCCCTGGAGCCTTCTGCGTCTGCGGAAGAGAATCCTCTTTTTGTGCCTGCCCATCATCCTTCCCGGGAGACAAATCTTCTTCCTTTACCGGCACGGATATCTCCGTGAGCATAATCTCCTCTTCCTCCGGAAGTTCCGAGGTTTCCGTAAAGAAAGGCTCTTCCGGCGCAACTTTCGTATTCTCTCCTGTCCCGCCGTTTTTTACACGTTCCCATACAGGATTTCGGGCAAATTCCCGGGACTGCTGCTTTTCCGGAACATATCTGGCCTCCTCCGCCACCCTGTATGCCTGGCTTCGCTTCCGCTCGAACGGTTCCGGCACTGCCTGTTTTGCACAGACCTCCTTCTCTTCCTTCCGGGCGGCCTTCAGCTCCTTATCCGTATCCAGAAGCGCCTCCGGAATCATCTCCCTTTCCCGCAGAGTCCTGCCCACTGCCTCCGTCAGAAAACGGCCGAAGCCCATGGCATCGCTGAATCTGACATCCATTTTGGTGGGATGTACATTTACGTCCACCCGCTCTGTGTCCATAGTCAGATGCAGCACACAGAAAGGGAATTTGTGCTGCATCAGGTATTCTTTGTAGCCTTCCTCCACTGCCTTTGAAACTACATTGCTGCGGATAAATCTCCCGTTGATAAAATAAATCTCAAAATTCCGGTTTGAGCGCACCTGAGCAGGCGTCCCCAGATAACCTTCAAGACGCAGGCCGTCCTTCTCCGCCTGAATGGGGATCAGCTCTCTGGCCGCGTCCCTGCCGTAGATGCGGTAAATGGCTTCTTTCAAATCACCGTTTCCTGATGTATGAAATTTCATCTGTCCGCCCAGCGTCAGTTTGAACGAGATATCCGGACGGGACAGCGCCAGATGCTCCATTAAGTCCGCGATATAGCCGCCTTCCGTGGCCGGCTGTTTCAGAAATCTGCGCCGAACCGGCGTGTTGAAGAAAAGATTGCGCACCAAAAAGGTGGTGCCCTCCGGCGCTCCCACCTCGTCAAAACAGATCTCCTTCGCTCCCTCCAGCAGGATACGGCTGCCGGTGACACTGTCCTTCGTCTTGGTGATTACTTCTACCTTGGACACTGCGGCGATACTGGACAGCGCTTCGCCCCGGAACCCCAGACTGGAGATTCTAGCCAGATCCGCCGCATCCTCAATCTTGCTGGTCGCATGCCGCAGGAACGCGGTGCGCAGCTGATTCCGCTCCACGCCGCAGCCATTATCCGTTACCCGGATGAATTCAATTCCACCGTCCCTGGCTTCCACGGTCACTGCCGTAGCCCCTGCGTCCACGGCGTTTTCCACCAGCTCTTTCACTACGCTGCCCGGTCTCTCCACCACTTCGCCTGCGGCAATCTTGTCTATTGTCTCCGAATTCAGGATATGTATCTGTGCCATTTCTTCACCCGTTTTCCTGTTTTGGTATAAATTATGTTCTCTTCCCTGCAAATTCTGCTATCCCTTCCATCGATTTTTCAGCTTATTCTGCAGACGGTAGAGCACGTTGAGCGCATCAATGGGAGCCAGTGTGTTCACTTCCACATCCATCAGCTCTTTCAGCACATCCTCGTCCTTAACCGTGTCGAAAAGGGACATTTGAGACAGCTCCATCTCGTCCAGAGGAGGCTGTTTTTTTGTCTTGCCCTCCTTTACCTCCACGGTGATATTCTGGATTTTCTCAGTGATGTCATTGTCAGTGAGCTGTTCCACGATTTCTTTTGCCCGGTCAATGACCATGTCCGGCACTCCGGCCAGTTTAGCCACCTGTATGCCATAGCTTTTGTCCGCGCCGCCCTTGATGATCTTGCGCAGAAATACAATGTCGTCTCCCCGTTCCTTAACGGCAATACAGTAGTTATTCACATTATGCATCTTTCCTTCCAGCTCCGTCAGCTCATGGTAATGGGTGGCGAAAAGAGTCTTTGCGCCCAGGAGCTTTCGATTGCTGATATGTTCGATGACAGCCCAGGCGATGCTGAGCCCGTCGAAGGTAGATGTCCCCCTGCCGATTTCGTCCAGAATCAGCAGGCTGTCGGCCGTGGCATTCCGCAGGATATTGGCCACCTCGTTCATCTCCACCATAAAGGTTGACTGCCCGCTGGCCAGATCGTCTGATGCCCCGACTCTGGTAAAAATCCTGTCCACCACCCCGATATTAGCGCTTTTCGCCGGCACAAAACATCCGATCTGAGCCATCAGCACGATCAAAGCGGTCTGGCGCATATAGGTGGATTTACCTGCCATATTGGGACCGGTGATGACGCTGATGCAGTGCCTGCCGTTATCCAGGTAGGTATCGTTTGCGATAAACATGTCCCCTTCGATCATCTGTTCCACCACCGGATGCCTGCCGTCTTTGATGTCAATGAGCCCCTTTTCATTGAGCGCCGGCCGCACATAATGGTTGCGCTCGGATACCAGGGAAAGGGAAGCATATACATCCAGCCTGGCCAGAGCCTTTGCCGTAGTCTGTATCCGGTTCAGCTCCATGGCGATAGAATCCCGGATTCTGCAGAAGATGTCGTATTCCAGAGTGGTCAGCTTGTCCTCCGCATTCAGGATAGTGTCCTCTAACTCCTTTAAACGCGGAGTGGTATACCGTTCCGCATTTGCCAAAGTCTGCTTGCGGATATAATCCTCCGGCACCTGGTTTTTATAGGAATTAGTTACCTCAAAATAATAACCGAATACCTTGTTATATTTAATCTTAAGGTTCTTAATGCCCGTCCGCTCCCGGTCCTGCTCTTCCAATTCAGCCAGCCACTGCTTTCCGTCCCGTTTTGCGCTCCTGAGCCTGTCCACAGTCTCGTCGAACCCGTCTCTGATCATGCCGCCCTCCCGTATCGTAACGGGCGGGTCATCCTCTATGGAAGCAGAGATCAGCTGATAAATGTCCTGAAGACTGTCCATATTCTCACGGATATCCGTCATTTCCTGTCCGGAAAACCCCTCCAGCACGGTCTTGACCGCAGGAAGCATCTCCAGAGAATTGCGGAAGGCAATAAAATCCCTTGGATTGGCCGTCTTGTAGGTGACCTTGCTCAAAAGCCTTTCCAAATCATAGACCGGATTCAGATATTCCCGGATCTCATCCCTGGAAACACTGTCCGCGCTCAGTTCCGCCAGAGCATCCAGGCGCTTTTCCATCTCCGCTTTATCAATCAAAGGCTGTTCCAGCATGCTTCGCAGCAGGCGGGCGCCCATGGCCGTTTTCGTTTTGTCCAGCACCCAAAGCAGGGACCCCCTCTTCTGCTTCTCCCGAAGAGTCTCCGTCAGCTCCAGATTTCGTCTGGTAGAACTGTCCAGCAGCATGTATTTATTGGTCATATAAGGATACAGATGGGTCAAATGGGCCAAATCCGTTTTCTGGGTATCATAGAGATACTTCAAAAGCGCTCCCGCGGCAGTTACCCCTGTGGGAAAGTCTTCCACCCCCAGCCCTGCCAGGGTATTTACTTTAAAATGTCCCCGAAGCAGCCGTCTGCAGCCGTCATCGTCAAACAGATGAGGTTCCACGGCATTGACGGAGATATGATATTTTCCCCGCAGACCTTCAATGTCAAAGCCGCTGACCAGGAAGGCCTCGTTGCAGATAACCTCCGACGGTTCATATTTCATCAGCTCGTCATTAAGCTTTTTTAAGTCCTCCACCTCCGTCAGATAATAATCTCCTGTGGTGACATCCGCAGCGGAGATTCCGATTTTCGTAGGCGTATAGGCAACGCACAGAAGGAAATTGTTTTTGGACTCTTCCAGAGACTGAAGATTTAAATTAGTGCCGGGCGTCACAATCCGGATGACTTCCCGTTTGACCAGTCCCCTGGCAAGCTTGGGGTCCTCTACCTGCTCGCAGATGGCCACCTTGTATCCTTTATTGACCAATTTAGTCAAATATCCCTCCACCGCGTGGTAGGGAACTCCGCACATGGGAGCTCTCTCCTCCAGTCCGCAGGATTTTCCGGTGAGGGTGATTTCCAATTCTTTGGACACAGTCAGGGCATCCTCAAAAAACATCTCATAGAAATCTCCCAGCCGATAAAAAAGGATGCAGTCCGTATATTGCTTTTTGGTTTCTATATATTGCTGCATCATAGGCGTCAGTTCTGCAACGGGAATCTGTTCCGTCATGTGGCATCGCTCCTGTTCTATCGCTTTTGTATTAGGCATAACAATAAGGCGAATGTACCATGACTGGTACATCCGCAATTATTTTAGCACAAAATGTTGGGAATGTAAAAGGACTTTTTAATTCAATATCCGTCACAAATCTTTTTCCGCATTCAATCCTCTGTACGGCATGTTTCCTCATTTTCCTCCGCTGTGCGCAGTTCACCGCAGGGCATACTCCAGTCTCAACCGCCGCTTGAGTTGTCCCAAAACACCGCCTTTTCAAGGTCAGCACACCTCCAAAATCTCAGATTCTCATCCTCCGCCCCAGGCAGTTCCCCAAAATCCTCACTCAAGCATCTCTTTATTCCCAATTCAGCCCCAATCGGGTATACTGAAATCGTAAGGTCGGCCGACTAACCATAGGACAGATGCCATACCGGAACCACCAGGCATCTTCCGACACAGCGCCCCGCCACAGACAGCAGGGCAGGTACCGCACAAAAACGCTGCTGGCGATGCCCCCAAAAACATCACCACAGCACCAAGAAGAAAGGAGAAAATCATGTTCGACACCATGAAAGTAGCACACAAAATCAAAGAAGCGAGAATATCCCAAAACATGACACAGATGAACTTGGCAGACGCCATGGAAGTCAGCTACCAGGCCGTCTCCAACTGGGAACGGGGCTCATCCTGTCCGGATATCTCCAAATTAGAACAACTCTGTCAAATCCTGAACCTCAGCATGAACGAACTCCTGAGCTCGGAAAGCGACTTCAGGACGTTGAACCGCATCATCCAGAAAGACGAATCCGCGGAAGACGTGGACGAGCCGGTCACTATGGAAGAGATTCAGGAATTCGCCCCTATCCTTCCCCCCGCTGACGTGGAGCGGCTGGTGGACGACAACCTGAAGAGCCAGGAGAAAGAGAAAGTCAATCTGTCCGCCATCACAGGACTGGCGCCCTTTTTGGGCAGCGAGTATCTGGATGACCTGGCAAAAAGAGCCCATGTGGACAGCCTGTCAGAACTGGCCGGTTTGGCTCCTTTCCTGAGCAGAGACGCCCTGGACTCCCTGGTCAAAAATTCCGATCCCGAAGCGGACATGTCCGGCATCGTATGCCTGGCTCCGTTCCTGTCTCAGGAGACGCTGGATTGGCTGGCACACAAAATTCCCCCTGCGGGCAGCCTTACGAGACTGACGGGACTGGCTCCTTTCATAAACAAAGATACCCTGGACTATCTGGTCAAAAACGCAGATCTGGACACCGATCTGTACGGCATCATAGGGCTTGCCCCCTTCCTGTCTCAGGAGACGCTGGATTGGCTGGCACACAAGATTCCCCCTGCGGGCGGCCTTACGAGACTGACGGGACTGGCTCCTTTCATAAACAAAGATACCCTGGACTATCTGGTCAAAAACGCAGATCTGGACACCGATCTGTACGGCATCATAGGGCTTGCCCCCTTCCTGTCTCAGGAGACGCTGGACTGGCTGGCATGCGAGATCCCTTCCGTAAGCGGCCTGAACGGCCTGGTGGGACTGGCTCCCTTCCTGAGCGAGAGCACCTTGGATCATCTGGTCAAAAATGCCGTTCCGGGCACGGATATGTCCGGCATCATGGGGCTGGCGCCCTTCCTGTCACAGAAAACTTTACAGGAAATGGCCGAGGCACTCATGAAAAGCCAGAATCTGGGTGCCCTGCAGACCTTCTCTCCCTTCCTGTAATTTACACTGGCAGTCCGTAAAGACTGCCGGTCTCCGGCTCACGAAAGGATGATATGCAGACCCGCCGTCCCTTTCGTGAGCCATTTCTATTTCACCTGATGAGAATTCTCTGGATAACAACGGTACTCCCGTCTACTTTAGCTCGCTTTATATCCGTTTTAGATATGTTTTTGTTCTTGTGATTATATTATATCGTTATGTATGTCAAGTGTTTTTATAATGTTATCGGATATATTTTTGGTGTTTACTTGCATTTTGTATCCGACTAGGATATACTAAAGGCACAAGACAAACTATTGAAAGCGAGGTACCCATAATGTCAGTAGCAAGTAAAACAAAAGCTGTTCTTAATATCGCAGAGCGTAAACCTGCAGAATTAGCAGCTTGTCTCGGAATACCAGTGCAGAGTGTGAGAAACAAGTTTTCCAGAGATGTCTTTTCTGTTTCTGATTTACTGAAAATCTTTGATTTTGTCGGATGCACTATGTATGTCGAGTTTGAGGATGGCCAAAAAATACGCTATACGATTGATGATGTAAAAGATTCAAGCAAAGCAAAAGTTGATCATCCGATTCTTGAAAAATTCAAGTAACTATGCCGGAGCCATAACCGAGGACGAATATAACGCACAGAAATCAAAATTACTGAATCCGTAACTTTTCAACCAAATTTTTAAAGGAGGTCTAATATGCCATTAGTACAAGCCAAGATTTACACCGAGGAAGCTTATTACAATCTGCCGGAGAATGTCCGGGCAGAGCTGATCGAGGGAAACCTGATTTATAACCAGGCGGCGCCGTCAAGAATCCACCAGACAATACTCATGGAGCTTTCCGGAACTATCCGGAACTATCTCAAATCAAAAAGTTGGCCTTGCCGTGTCTATCCCGCACCGTTCGCTGTCAAGCTGAGGGAGGACCGCAAAACCATAGTAGAGCCGGACATAAGCGTTATCTGTGACAAAAACAAACTTACAGACCGTGGCTGTACCGGAGCCCCCGACTGGATTATCGAAATTGTTTCTCCCAGCAATTCCAGCCATGACTACATTCTAAAGCTGAATCTGTACGCAAACGCAGGCGTCCGGGAATACTGGATTGTAGACCCTTACAAGGAACGCATTTTTGTTTACCGCTTGGAGCAAGAACATTTTGAAGTGGAAACATACACATTCCATGACCGCATCCCGGTAGGCATTTATGCAGATTTACAGATTGATTTTGCCAGTCTGGATTTCTAAAAGTATGTTTTCAAGCTGTGGGCGGTCTACTGCTGCCAATTCGCCATAATTCCGCAGTATGTTTTCAATGGCTGTATTCATATCCATATTGCACCGGCTCCTTATCGAATATAATGTTTAAGAATATCCATTCTTCCCTTTTCGCCTATGTTCCGCTCACACAGCTTTTTAGCAATTCTTACCGCCACCGATTCCTCCGGCTGCTTCTCCTGCTTCTTTCTGTAAGAAATGACTTTCCCGGTGTGCTCTGGTGTCCTCTCCACTCCTGCATCCTGATAGACACTTTTAATGGCTTCAAGGCTTTTCCAATACCCCAGCTTGTGCCTTGCGCTAATCTCTATTGCCGCTTGCGTCTCTGTAAGGCCGTTTTCTCCGGCTTGTTCAACTATTTGTATCAATGTGTTTTTTACAGATTCCATTTCCATGATATTTTACCTCGCTTTCTACATTTCTTCTCGCCGTCTACGGTCTGCAAAATCCGGGTCATGCGCATATACGGACTTTGCAATCTGTTTCCAACGCTCCATTCTGTCCGGCTCTTTCATAATCTGGCGCATTTTTTCTTGTTCTTCCCGCTCTTTTCGTGTGAATAATGCTGCCAGTCCGGGATTGCTTCTTTCAAAGTCCCTGATAACTTTTTCGTTGTCCTCTCCCCTTATTGCCTTGATTGCTTTCCATTCAGTATAAGTCATAATCAACCTTCGCTTTCTCTCTGCCGCTTAAAGTTTGATTCATATACATCCCCCTATTTAATTTCAAATGGCCTGTTTTTAAATGTACCCTCTGCCATTCTCCTATTGCGAAGTCTTCGTTCCTCTTCCTGCTCCTGGTGGTATCTCTCTCGATACTGTGCATATAGTTCCGGGAATCCCTTGGCAAATTGTGATAATTCCTGAAGCTGTCCTTTGCAATCATCATCCATTTTTGCTCTGAATTGTCCATAGGTCATAGTTCCGCCCTCCTTTTGCGCCATTTCTGCAATCTGTTCCCTTGTAATGCGGCCTGCCATATAGTCCCTTTCAAGATTGAATACCGCCGCCCGATCTGCTTCACTCAATGCAGATATGGCTCGCTCCCTCTCTTTGCTGAATTGTGGTGTGGAAAATACTTTGGTGTGTAACTTTGCGATTCTTGCATTACTCATTTTCTTATACCTCACTTTCTTACATTTAATCTGGGACTTCCGGCACGTCTGGAAGCTGTAGCGGCTCCCCATCTGTGAGAATCTTCCCGTATCTCGCCGCAATTTCCTCCGGGGTTGGTGGAAGTGTAGTCTCTGCCTTTGATTCTGCCGAAAACTTAAATTCTTGTTCATTGCTCCAGCGTGTATTTTCTTTATTATTCAGCCAGAATATAACACCAGCATTATTTCTGTTATCGCCTAGTTTCTGTTCATAAAAATCTTCAATGAGAATATAGGCTTTTCTGATAAGGTCAAAATCTGCTGTTGCAATCTTCTGTCTGCCTTTATTTTCTCCCTCCGGCTTGTATGTGTTTCCCCTACGGTCAGAACCCTTTACATAATCAATAAGTGTTTGAGGGGAAACGGACAATGCAAGTGCCAAGCCGCTTTTTGTTGGATTCCGTTTCCATACATAATTAAATTCTTGCGTTTCTTTGTCTTGTGACATTGTTATGCAGCTTTGCAAATAAGCTGAAATTTTGTTTTTCACTTCTTCCCTTGTCAGCATTTCCTCACCGCTTTCTTCCAAAATGGCTTGTATCTGCTCCGGGGAATAGGAAAG
>CAJUGL010000012.1 GCA_910586515.1 uncultured Acetatifactor sp. | reverse complement strand
TGGTATCAGCATTAAAGGATTTACAAATTGCAGACAGCATTATTCTGAATAAAATACAGGAAAAATTCCATTTGGAGGAAGAAACAGCTAAATTGTATTTGTAAGTTTAGATGACAGAGCATTTAACAGGAGAAACTGTGCAGGAATCATTTCAGAGGCCGCTAATCGCGGCCTTTTTGGACATTTTTATCCCTTTTCAGACTGTGAAATCAATATCGTATCTGGTTCCGTGATGGTAGAGGATGCCTGTCGTCAAACGGATGCGCAGAAGACAGGTATTGGGATCTTCCTCATCGACATGACCGTTGCCATACCATTCTGCGAAAACAGTCCTTAATTTGGACATGATTTCCGCGTTTTGCTCTGCCTTTACATGGCCCAGGTTTTCCCCGGTTCCGTGGCCTGTAAACCACTCCCCGCAGACGGCAACAGTGGGATTTTCGGCGATGTGCCGGATTTTATTGGAGAGGGCATAGGTTATCACGTAGAATGCGCCATCCTCATAAAAGCTGTTGACTGTCCGTACGTAGGGGATGTTTTTCTCTGCCGTAGCAACGGACAGCAAAGTGTCACAGCCGAATCGCTGGTCCATGATTTCGGCGGTTGTTTTGTTTAATTTCTCGTTCATTTGTGCCTCCTTTTTTGTCATCAGAATACCTGCGGCAGTTCTGTTCGGAATATGTTCCTATTATACAGCAGGGCGTCAGAATTGGGAAGCACATTCCGGTTGCAGGATGTAGAAAAGGAAGTGTGTGTGTCACTGTTCCGCCGGACAGCTCACTGTCGGTTATACAGGCATCTCTGTCCGAAAGATATTCGATTCCCAGTTCTCTGATTACCGCATCCACTTTCCCGCCTCGTCCAGTGAATTCGTTGGCTCATCCAACAACATGACCAACGGATCCGCCGCGAAGGCCAGTGCACCGGCCTGGAAAAGGGATATGAGCTTCTGCCCAAACAGCTGATCAACAGGGATGTGCATTTTGAAAATTTTCTGTTTTCCGAAGGTAACTTTACGGGATACCTGGATTTTGACTTGAGCCAGAAAAATATCCGGATTTTTGATCTCTGTTATTTTCTGGCGGGGCTGTTGGCGGAAGAGGGGGACACGGCTTTTACAAAGGAGGAATGGCTGCGAGCCGTGAAGGCAGCGCTGGAAGGATACGAGAGTGTATCGGGGCTGACTGCGGAAGAGAAGCGCGCAGTTCCCTGGGTGATGGAGGCCATTGAGATCCTGTTTGCGGCTTTTTTCATCGGCCTGAAAGACAGCCGGGGGGCAGAAGAAGCCTGCAGGATATTGCATTTCGTACAGGACTGCGAAGCCGGGCTGAAAGGCATAGCAGGCTAACAGGAATAGGCTGTCAATGGGGAAAATGTTTCAGTGGCGCCCGGAGGATTATCCAAGCGCCACGTCCAGCGCCAGCATTATTGTAAATCCGGCGGCAAAGAACAGGGTTCCCAGGTTGGAATGCTCCCCGGCGGATGCCTCGGGAATCAGTTCTTCCACCACCACATAGATCATGGCTCCTGCGGCGAAACTGAGCAGACAGGGCAGGGCCGGAAGAATCAGCCTTGCTGCCAGGATAGTGAGAATGGCTGCCAGGGGTTCCACCACGCCGGAAAGGAGTCCGTAGAGAAAGGCCCTTCCCTTTCCCGTACCCTCTGCCCGCAGAGGCATGGAGATGATGGCGCCTTCCGGAAAGTTCTGAAGGGCGATGCCGATGGAGAGGGCCAGCGCTCCGGCCACGGTAATGGTTTCGTCCCCTGCCATCCAACCGGCCAGAACCACGCCCACTGCCATGCCCTCCGGAATATTGTGGAGAGTTACCGCCAGTACCAGCATGGTAGTGCGTTTCAGTCTGGTGCGGGGGCCTTCCGGGGCGCTGCTGCTCTGGTGCAGATGGGGAATGGTTCTGTCCAGAAGCAGCAGGAAGAGAATGCCCATCCAGAATCCTGCCACTGCCGGGAGAAATGCCCATTGCTCCATGTGAGCCGCCTGTTCCATGGCAGGGATAAGCAGGCTCCAGACGGATGCCGCCACCATGACGCCTGCCGCGAATCCGGTGAGGATTCTCTGGACTTTGGAGGGAAGCGCGCCGCCCATGAGGAATACGCAGGCCGCTCCGGAGACGGTTCCCAAAAAGGGGAGTAAGATTCCCTGGATTGTCTGTACTGGCATTTTTTTACCTCCGTTTAATAAAAGGACAAAGTGCAGCGTGCTGTTCACAGGCAGTTCCCGATGAGCAGCCAGGCCGTGAATCGTAACAGTATAGTATGTGCAGGAGAGCAGGCAAAATATGCCGGCAGAATATGCGGAAAGATTCAGGCTTCCTTTTATGAAAACAGCATGGTATACTTGTAACAGTTCAGCGCCCTGTCTGAACTGTTACGTATACTTATTTTTGAGGCAGGTATTTATTTTTGGAGGTATGGCGCTATGATTTATATTGAGCATTACCGATCGCCCCTGGGCGGCATCACCATTGCTGGCAGCGGCAGTGAGATTACGGGGCTGTGGTTTGACGGCCAGAAATATTTCGGCTCTACGCTGTCCTCTGAGTATGAGGAAAAGAGTCTGCCTGTATTTACGGAAACAAAAAAATGGCTGGACATTTATTTCAGCGGAAAAGAGCCGGATTTTACTCCTCCGCTTAAATGGGAAACCACGCCTTTCCGAAAAGCCGTGTGGGAAATCCTGCTTACCATTCCTTATGGGCAGACCATGACCTATGGAGAGATTGGGGAGCGCATTTCAATGGAGACTCTTTCCGCGCTGCAAAAGGAAACCGCATTACGGGAAGAGGCCCCATTGCCGGAGAAAATCCCAAAAAGTTCCGGGAAAATGTCGGCCCAGGCGGTTGGCGGAGCGGTGGGACATAATCCCATTTCCCTGATCATTCCCTGTCACAGGGTTGTGGGGGCAGACGGAAAGCTGACAGGCTATGCGGGGGGACTTGAGAAAAAAAGACAGCTGCTGATTCTGGAAAAAGCAGATAGCGTTTTGCGGCAGGGACAACGCCTGTCCCCAAAGCAAATGGGAGGATAGAGGATAATATGGAAAGAAAAGCATACGTTGAAGAGAAAATGAAAAAGGATATCTGCAGCGGGACAGGGAAGGAACATCAGGATGGTTTCCGGGTAGAGAAGGCCCATGTCAGGGACTTGGCGATACTGGCGGAACTGGCCGTACAGATGTGGGAGGGGCATACTCTGCAGGAACTGGAGGAGGATTTTGCCGAAACTATGCAGAAACCTGACGCCTGCTTTTTCCTGGCATGGGCGGGAGCACTTCCCGTTGGATTTGCCCAGTGTCAGCTGCGGCATGATTATGTGGAGGGAACAGACTCAACGCCTGTGGGCTATCTGGAGGGAATCTTTGTCCGTAAAGACTTCCGGCACAGTGGCTGTGCAAAAGCGCTGCTGGAGGCATGCGAGAAATGGGCGGGGGAAATGGGATGCAGGGAATTTGCCAGCGACTGTGAACCGGGGAATACGGACAGTCTGGGATTTCATCTTTCTACGGGGTTCGCTGAGGCTAACCGGATTATCTGTTTTGTAAAAAAAATAGAGAATCTCCCTTCTTAAGAAAAAATTTGGTTTTTTGGGTTTATTTGCGGATTGTATTTTCTCACCGGCAAGATTATAATATATCTTACCGAAAGTATGCAGGAAGCACAATGCCAAGTAATCTCTTGATCGCCTGGATTGCTTTGACTGCATACGCCATATAATTGTATGTGTACATCATGTTGCGATGTGCGGCGAAGCCGTGAACAGTAACAAAAGCACAGGGGGGAGAAAATGCCGTTTGAATATAGTTTTTGCGAGTTGTTTTTGATATTTTTTTTCTGGGGATTTATAGGCTGGTTGGTGGAGTGCGTGGATATGCGCATCGAAGCGGGAGAATTCCAGAACAGGGGATTTTTACATATGCCGTTCTGTCCTATCTATGGCGTGGGGATGGCCATGGGAACCATGGCTCTGCAGAGTGTAAAAGACTCTTACGTAATCTTGTTTGTGTTCGGGGTCATTTTCTGCTCTGTGGTGGAGTACATTGTGGGCGGCATCTTGGAAAAGCTTTTTCGTTCCAAATGGTGGGATTATTCTCACATGCGGTTTAATATTAAAGGGAGAGTATGCCTGAGGAATGCCGTGTTGTTTGGATTTGGCGCCATTGTGGTATTTCGCTTTGCGCAGCCCATAGTGGAACAGGTAATCAACCGGATTCCCATGGAGATGAGGCTGTCAATTACGGTGATATTCAGCGTCGCCTTTGTAGTTGATTTAGTGGTCTCTGCAAGAAGGGCCTGGGCATATCGGAAAAATCAGGAGGGTGACGAGCTGCTGCTGATTTTTAAGGCGCACAGATAAGGCAGGTCAGACATTATCCGGACAGGTTTAGAGAAAGAACAGGGGGCTGTTTTGTTCTACTTCAGCACCCCCCCTGTTTTCAGGTTCCCGTATAGCCGCTTTCGGTGAGCGCTGTTGACCGTTGCGGCTTTATTTTTGTGAAGAAGCCGCATTTTTTGCCTTACAGATGAGTTGGGTCATGGTTCCCATGGGACAGTACACGCACCAGGAACGCGGTTTGAACAGGAGCATTGTAACAAATCCCAACACGGTAGAAGTAAGCATCACGCTGTAGAATCCGAAGGCAAACTGGGCCACTCCTTCCGAGAACAGGGTGCCGTGGTAAGCCCAATGCCAGGGAAGCTTAAAGGTCCAGAGCAGGGTTACCGCCATGTCCAGTTCCTTTGTCCCTGCAAATACGAGATAAGTATTCCACAACATGAGAAAAAACATGACAAAGAAAAAAGTTAAAAAACCGTATCTGAAAAAACCGGATTTCATCCACTTCGGGATATCCCTTTTACGGGACAGACCAAATCTCCCGCCCACAAGAGCGAACAGCTGCCCCCTGCCGCAGTATCTGTTACAATAGGCCTTGCTGCCTTTTGCCACTGCGATAATCAGCGGAATAAAAAAGCAGAGCAGTCCGAGCCAGGCAAAAAGTATGTTGAAAAATCCCAGAATCAGATAGGTCAGGGAAAAAATCCAGAGATAATCATACCATTTCTTTTTTGTTTTCATTTCGCTGTCACCTCCTCCAGACGGATTACACTGGCGGGGCATTCCCCGGCGCATTTTCCGCATCCCACACACAGGGATTCGTCGATTTCGGCAGATATTCCTTTTGGGACGGTGATGGCGTTTCTGGGACAGACCTTAACGCAGCACCCACAGGCCACACATTCCCTGACGCTGACTACAGCTTTTCTCTTAGCCATAAGTATGCTCCTTTTTGATTTGCCTTTTGGTAAAGCGCCAACAGAAGTAAGTGGTTGGGACGCTTTCCCAAAAGGGGCTGTTCTGTGAGAGAAGTGTACCGGAAAAAGCGATTCCTGTCTGTGATAAAGTCACGGTAAAATTCCTGCATCATAACGCGCTGCTTCCGGGTTTGGAAAAATTTTTAGTGGAAAGTAAAAAAAGGAGATGCTATAATGTGAATACGGCGCATCAAACGCGCTTTTTAAGTCAGGAGACAATGCCCAAAAGGCAGGAATTGCGGTACAGACAGCGCACAGGCGCAGCAGAAGGGAGAGAACATATGCCGCCCATACATATATTGATGAAACCCGCCTCAGGGCTGTGCAACATGCGGTGCAGCTACTGCTTTTATGCGGACGAGATGGAGAACCGAAGCCAGGCATCTTACGGAATCATGAGCGAGGAAACACTGGAAAACGTTATTCGGAAAGTACTGGACTATGCAGAGGGAAGCTGTACCATAGCATTTCAGGGAGGGGAGCCGACTCTGGCAGGACTGGACTTTTACCGAAAGTGCCTGGAACTGGAAGAAAAACATAATCGGAAAAAAATTGCCATAGATCATGCCCTGCAGACTAACGGCTATCTGCTGGATGAGCAGTGGTGCCGTTTTTTTGCGGAGAACCGATTTCTGGTCGGCCTGTCCGTGGACGGAATCAAAGCTACCCATGACGCCTTCCGAAGGGATGCGGAGGGCAGGGAGACCTATTTTCACACCCTGAAGGCTGCGGAACTGCTGCGGAAAGCGGGAGCGCAATTCAATGTGCTGACTGTGGTAAACGGAAAGACTGCGCCGAAGATCGGGAGGATATACGAAAACTACCGCAAACTGGGATTTCAATGGCAGCAGTACATTGCCTGTCTGGACCCGGTGTGGGAGAAGAGGGGAGAACAGGAGTATTCGCTGACGCCCAGGGCATACGGGCAGTTTCTCGTTGATCTGTTTGAGCTGTGGTATCTGGATCTGCGGAGAGGACAGCAGCCCTATATCCGACAGTTTGAGAATTATGTGGGGATCCTCATGGGCCAGGCGCCGGAATCCTGTGAGCAGCGGGGTGTGTGCAGCTTTCAGAATGTGGTGGAGGCGGACGGCAGCGTGTATCCCTGCGATTTCTACTGCATGGATGAGTATCGGTTGGGCAATCTGAATGAAGACAGCTTTGAATGTATGACGGAGCGCCTGATGGAAAGCGGATTTCTCCAGACATCTGCGGAGCAGGCAAAGCAGTGCCGGGCATGCGCTTATTTCGGCATTTGCCGGGGGGGATGCCGCAGACACAGGGAGCAGAAGATTGGGGAACGGTCCGGGGCCGGATATGGGGAGAATTATTTCTGCGAGGCCTATCGGATGTTCTTTGCTGCCTGTCTGTCCAGGCTCCGGGAGATTGCGGCGGCCTGCAGGGTTCGGAGGTGAAGGATTCAGCAGCAGTTCAGCGTTCTGTCTGAACTGTTGCCGGATTTATTCATCTGGAACGCCCAACAGTTCAAAACCATGATCAAACAGCAGGTTGTTGGTAACACTTCAGACAGGGCGCTGAACTGTTACCGGCAATCTTCAGTGTCTATCGGGTGAAAGGACAAAAAAGGATATCAGCGTATGGAATATCAGGAGATAAAACTGTTAAAGCAGAGTGAAAAAAGCACAGTGGATCTGGTGAGGGAAAAGGCCGGCTCCCGGGTATTGGTCAGGAAGCGCCTGAAAGGAAAGCATTTGGTGTATGAACTGCTGAAGGACTGCTCTCATCCTTATCTGCCGAAGCTGTATGAGGTGGAGGTATCAGAGGATTACACCACTGTAATTGAGGAATATATAGAAGGAGAGACTTGGGACAGGGAGAAATTGTCCGGTAAACAGTTTCGGCAGGTCGCCGGGGAACTGTGTTCCGTGCTGGAGTTTCTTCACACAAGGGGCATTATTCATCGGGATATCAAACCTTCTAATGTGATTTTTGCACAGGACGGCCATCTGCGTCTCATTGACTTTGACGCCTCCCGTACGCCCAGGGATGGGGCGGAGCAGGATACCATGCTGCTGGGTACCAGAGGATTTGCGCCGCCGGAGCAGTATGGCTTTACCCAGACCGACCAGCGGGCAGATATCTATGCATTGGGAGTGACTCTGGAGCAGTTTCTGGGAAAGAGTATTCTGAAGCGGCATTATAAAAGAGTCCTCCAGAAATGCAGAAATCTGGATCCGGACAGGCGGTACCAGTCAGTGAGCCAGGTGAGAAAGGCGTTATTTCCAGAACAGAACAGGCTTCTGTGGGGAGGGGCGGCTTTGGCTCTGATCCTTTTGTTTGGAGTCTGCTGGGCTGTGATTCCTGTTGTGCGGGAAAGAGGACAGGCAGAAAATCAGGAAGAGGGAGCAGAGCTTACGGTTCTTCCCGTTCCTGGAAATGTTCATTGGGACGGAGAGACCGGCACTGTGGTCTGGGATAATGTTCTGGAATCAGGAGTGGGGAATGAGGTTCAGTTTACTCTGCGATTGTACAGAAGGGACAGCGAGTCCGCGCCGGGCAGGGACGACGATGACTGGTATAAGGATGAGTTGGTCAGAGTCGGCGGTTCCGCCAGGAACATGGAAGCCATTAGCTGGAATATTACTCCGTATTTGGAGGACAATGGGTTTTATTATTTTACTGTTTCTGCCAGGGGAGACGGGATTCGGTATGCGGACAGTCCCTTTGCGGTGTCGGATGGGTTTGAGTATACGGGAGAATCGGCGCCGCCGCTGGCTGTGCCCACAGGACTTGCGTGGAGGCTGCATGAGACCGGGGACTCCCGGTCTTATTGTGCCACATGGGACAATCTGGAGGATTATGCAGAAAAAGATGTCTTCAACGTCACCTTCTATGACGAGACAGGGGCTTATGTGATGGAGAATACCTGGCCCAAGAGCTACATTGAGGAGTGCGGACTGGGAGGAATCTATATACCCACGGAATTTCTGGTCTCAAAACCGGGAGCTGCATATCGCTTTACCGTTCAGGTGTATTCTTCCCTGCCCAACGAGTACAGCTCCAGTCCAATGCCGGATCCCGTGCCGGAAGAATACTACAGCCCATGGCTGCACTATGGGACGGGGGAATAAACGGAAGATTGCCTGTTTTTTCCATGCACAGGCCAGTTCAGGGGAAATATGCCCCCAGGCGGCCGTGCGGCAGACAGTGGAGAAGGCCGTTTCCCTGCTTGATCAAATGTCTGCCGGCAGCAGACCACATGCCATATAACTTCCCTTATAATAAAAAGAAGCGCCGGCAGCTGCATAGTCTTTATAATGTCATGAAAACCCGGCGTATTACTTTGCGGGGGAGAGGGTATGTGGAGAAAGGGCAGAGAAACCTGGTGGAAATATTTTTTTAAGGGCTGTTTTTTTGTGTTGCTTCTTCTGGCAGGACTGCGGGCGGCGGTTCTGCTTTTATACCCTCCCAATGCCATTGTACGCACATGGCATCGCTTTTACGCCCTGGGGGAAGGAGAAGCACAGATTCTTGTGGTGGGCAGCAGTCATGCCTATTCTACATTCGACCCTTCGGTCATTTCCCGGATAACGGGAAAGAGCAGCTATATTCTGGCATCAAATTCTCAAAATACAGTTCAGGCCTTTTTTAATGTAAAAGAGGCCTTGCATTATCAGCGCCCGGAAGCCATTATTCTGGAGGCGTTTTCTCTGGATGATAATAATAACTGGCGCTACGGCGATAATCCTGACCGGGACTGGAAAAAGGAAGCCAATATTGACGGAATGCGCTTCGGCCTCACCAAGCTGGAGGCTGTGGCGGAACAGTATGAACGCAGAAACTGGGGTTATGCGCTTCTTCCGATAGCCAGGTGCCACGGCAACTGGGAAGATTTCGGGGCCGTCAATGCGAATCTGGACTTTTACACCGAGGGAATCAGAGAATATTCTTCTTTTCATCCCAGTGAGACATCCATGTCTGCAGAAACGGCCAGACGGTATGATCAGGCGGAATATAACCCTGCAGAATGGGTTATTTCCGAGGCAAATATCCGCCATTTTCACAAGCTGGCCAGTCTGTGCAGGGAAGAAGGGATTCCGTTTTATGTAGTCATGTCCCCAATGTATGAAGGCTATATCCGCTCTGTCAATTATGACAGCTGTACAGAGCAGATTGCGGAACTTGCAGAGAGTGAAGAGGTAATATTTCTGGATTGTAATCTGTATTATGACCGGAATCCGAATACCATGCTGGGCCTTCATACATTGACGCTGTCGGAGAGGAATTTTTTCGTCATGCTGTTGGGGCTGATTCTTTTGATGGCGACGGACTATCGGAAAAGAAAAGGAACGGATTTTAAGGGTGTACTGGCAAGGCAGAATATCTGGTTCCGCTGGCTGATTTATTATGCCCTGATCTTCGGCATTTTGATTTTTGGGGTCTATGGACCGGAATACGATGCGTCGGCTTTTATTTACTTTCAATTCTGAACATATGTTCCTGCGAAAACAGGGAGGAAACAGATGGTACAAATTGACAGTGATTCTCAAGTGTGCTATAGTTGTTTTGGGTAAATTGACGATATTTTCCGACCAGGAAAAGCGGGTTTATCCGGAAATGACAATAAACAGTGATGAGTTGAGAAGGAGGTAAGGGCTATGGGATTTTTAACGGGAAAGACAGCGATTATCACAGGAGCAGGACGGGCGGTTTTGAGTGACGGGCGCTGCGGTTCCATCGGCTACGGCATTGCCACGGCATATGCCAAGGAAGGCGCCAATATTGTGATCACAGGGCGCAATGTAAAGAAACTGGAGGATGCAAAAGAGGAACTGGAGAGGCTGTACGGCATTCAGGTGCTGACGGTTGCTGCTGACGTGAATGCCAAGGCGGACAATCAGGCGGTAGTGGAAGAAGTGGTGCGCCAGACCATGGAGAAGTTCGGCAGAATTGATGTGCTGATTAACAATGCCCAGGCCTCCGCTTCCGGCGTGACCCTGGCTGATCATACGACGGAGCAGTTTGACCTGGCAATGTACTCCGGACTTTATGCAGCTTTCTATTATATGAAGGCCTGCCATCCCCATCTTGTGGAGACGAAGGGAACCGTGATCAACTTTGCCTCCGGCGCCGGCCTGTTCGGCAATTACGGACAGTGCGCCTATGCGGCGGCAAAAGAAGGAATCCGCGGTCTGACCCGCGTGGCGGCTACAGAGTGGGCAAAGGACGGGGTGAATGTGAACATTATCTGCCCTCTGGCCTGGACAGCACAGCTTGAGAACTTTGAAAAGGCCTATCCGGATGCCTTCAAGGCCAATGTGAAGATGCCGCCCGCAGGACATTACGGCGATTCGGAACTGGAGATCGGGCGTGTCTGCGTGCAGCTTGCCTCCCCGGACTTCAAGTACATGACCGGTGAGACCATCACGCTGGAAGGCGGTATGGGACTGCGGCCTTAGAGATAAAAGGCCCGTGCGGAGCGGGAACGGAAAACGCCGATAACTTGCATGAACAGACACAAATTACATAACGAGAAAGAAAAGAGGATGAAAATGAGCAGTCAAATTACAAAAGAAACTCTGGCGCAGTTTCAGGAGAAATGCAGTGCAGACAAGGCATGCCGGGTGGCGATGAACGCCGTGACGGAGAATGGTCTGCAGGCAGCCGCCAAGAACGGCGAGGTGCACAGAACCACCCGCCACAGCTTTTCCGTGAATTTAAAGCAGGGCGCCATCACGGATCAGAAATCCAGCGGCCGCTGCTGGATGTTTGCGGCGCTGAATACTTTCCGGTTTGAGGTGATCAAAAAACTGAACCTGGAGAACTTCGAACTTTCACAGAATTATACGCTGTTTTACGATAAGCTGGAGAAGGCGAATTATTTCCTGGAGAGCATTCTGGAGACATTGGATGAGCCTACAGAGGGCAGACTCATCGCATGGCTGCTGACTGCGCCCTTAAATGACGGCGGGCAGTGGGATATGCTGTGCAATCTGGTCCGGAAATACGGCGTGGTGCCCAAGTATGCAATGCCGGAATCCAAGTCGTCTTCCGCCACAGGAGAGATGAACAGCACTTTGACCGTGAAACTGCGGGAGGATGCCTGCCGTCTGCGGAAGGCTTATGCCCAGGGCGCTGCGAAAGAGGAACTGGCCGGAAAGAAGGAGGCCATGCTTGAGGAGATTTACCGGATCCTGTGCATCTGTCTGGGTGAGCCGCCCAGGGTTTTTGATTTTGAGGCCGAGGACAAGGACGGGAAGTTCATCCGGGAATGCGGACTGACTCCCGGGGCGTTCTTTGAGAAATATGTGGGGCTGAATCTGGATGATTATGTCAGCGTAATCAATGCGCCTACAGCGGATAAGCCTTATCACAGAAGCTACAGCGTGAAATTCCTGGGCAATGTGAAGGAAGGACGTCTGGTGCGGTACCTGAACCTGGAGATTGAGGAGCTGAAAAAAGCGGCTATCGCGCAGCTGAAGGACGGTTCTCCCGTATGGTTCGGCTGCGATGTGGGGAAATTCCTGACCAAGGAGGGCGGCACCATGGATTTGGACGCCTATCAGCTGGAGGAGCTTCTGGATGTAAAGTTCGGCATGAACAAGGCGGAGCGCCTGGAGTACGGCGAAAGTCTGATGACCCATGCCATGGTATTCCTGGGCGTGAACCTGGACGAAGAGGGAAGGCCCAACCGTTGGCGTGTGGAGAACAGCTGGGGAGAGAAATCCGGCGAAAAAGGCTATTATGTGATGAGCGATGCATGGTTTGACGAATTTATGTACCAGATCGTGGTAAATAAGAAATATCTGTCGGAAGAGTTCCTGAAGGAATACGAGACGGAACCGATTATGCTGGAACCCTGGGATCCCATGGGATCACTGGCCTGACGGGATTGCCTTCCGGCGAGAGGACTGTGCAGGTCAGACAGGAAGGATGCTGCCCATGGCGGTATCCTTCCTGTCATTTTTTATCCGTAATGCTGCATTGCCGGGAAGTAGGGGCAGTTTCCGTAGAGAAAAACTGAAGGTCATTTCTGCGTCTTTCAAGGTCCTTTTTTTCGAAATGCCTTTATTTGGAGGTATAATTTTTCAGAAAAACTCATTATTGCAGGCAAGAAAGGAAACTGAAAAAACTTGAAAATCGGAGATGCGATACAAAAACCAGAGATAATAAAACTGGCGGCGGAAGCCTATGGAATAACGGGCGGCTCGCCAGACAAGTTAATACGGGAAACTGTAGAATGGCTGACGGACTGTTATCAGAAGACTGGAGATGTCATCTGTGGGGAGGCTGCGTGCCAGACAGCGAAGGCATACAGCGAGATGGAGCGGCGGCTGAAACCTAACGTTTCACAAGTAGGTGAAGCGTTGGGAAGATGGCCAAGGAGTACAGCGAAGGAAGAAAATGTAGGGTGGATAATTGAGGATATTGTACACCGTGTCAAGTGCGGAGTGCATGGATGCAGGTTCTACCGGAAGGGGCATGAGGGTCCGATCTTTGAGCTTCTGGTGCTGGAGGAGGGAGCATGGCTTCTGGATTTGGAGAGGAAACGTGTCTATAGATTTGAGGAACAGGAAGCGCTGTCTTTTGGCGCTTTACAGCAGCCGGAGGCAGCGACAGATACTTTGGGTAAGGGGAATGGGATATGATTAGTATTGCCGTCTGCGATGACGATGTAAGAGAAGCCGAAATGGTTGGCAAAATAGTGGAAAAGTGCTGTATGGAAAGGGAAATGGTCTGCAGAAGTGAGATTTTCTATAACAGTAATTCCCTTTTTTATGAGGTGGAGGAAGGCGCTTATTTTGATATACTCCTGTTGGATATAGAGATGCCAAATTTGGACGGAATAGAATTGACCAATAAGGTCAAAAAATATCTTCCGGACGCAATTACTATTTTTGTGACATCTTACGAAAAGTACATATATAAATCCTTTGAAGTACAGCCATACCGCTTTATTCCCAAAGGAAATGCAGATGAAATGCTGCCCGGAGCGGTGAGGGACGCCCTTGGCCTGGCGCTGGACAGAGAAGGAAAGTTTTACATTGCAGAGAACCAGAAGGTTTTAGAGAAAATTCCGCTGAAGAGCATTACTTATATATGGCATCGGGAGAAATATGCCTATATTGAGAAATCTAATGGGGAGCACACTAAGGTACGAAAGACCTTGAAGCAGATCTACAGAGAACTGCCGGAGGAGGAATTCGTTTGGGTAGATCGCGGCTGTATTGTAAATCTTGGAAAAATCCATAAAATTACCGGTGACAATATCATCTTGGCAGAAGGCGTACAGTTGGGTGCAGGCAGGGAACGAATTACTGAGCTGAAGAACAGGCTGCGAAAATACTGGGTAATCAGGGAGGGACTGCGATGATACTGCTGTTGGCAAACATAGTGGATATTATCTGTACTTTTAATGAGGCGTTCTGGATGTGGAGACTGGTGGATTTGCTTTATGAGAGAAGAAAGTGGACCGGGGAATTGGGGAGAAAGAAGTGGCTGCTTCCTGGTGGAATGATGGTGATAATGGTACTGGTAGCTTTTATCATGAATCGTTTTGTCTTGGTATCGCCTTATACGATTCTTGTTATTTTGGGAGGGGGGTATAGTATTTGCATTCAGTTTCTGGAAATGTGATTTTATAAATGCCGTTGCTGTTATTGGGGGATATTTAGTACTTCTTACTGCAGTAGGGGGAACAGAAGTGTCACTGACTGGTATAATTGGAGGGGAAGAGCTGATTCGCCAGACAACTGCAGAACAGGGCTGGATTCGTATTATATATCAACTGATCTTAGGGCCGATTTGGTTTGGAATAGGTTATGCATTGTACTTTTGGATTAAAAGGAAGAGGGTGAAATTATCTGCTGTTAAGCATTTTGCATATGTATCTGCAGTTTGGTGGTTCGGCTTTACCTTTATACTTCAGCAGATGCTGAGCAGTTTCGATATCAGCATAAATATAATTTGGTATATTTTTATGTCGGCTGTGTCAGCAGGAATCGGTTTGGGGTATTATGTGATTAAAAATAGACAAATGCAGGTTCAGATGCAGATGTTAGCGCGTCAGAATAGAATGTTGGAAATGAATTACACACAGATTCAAGATTTCTATGCTGCCAATGCGAAGCTTTATCATGATATGAACCATCATTTAAAGGCGGTTCATCATATGTTGGAAGATGGGGAGGGGCAACGGGCAAAAATATATATCGAAAGTCTGACAGGTGTGGGAAAACCTCGCTCCATTAAGAAAAGAACCGGAATTGATACAATAGATGTAATATTGAGCGAAATGGAGAGAAAGGCAGAGGAAAAGGAAATTTCAGTTTTCATGGAAACACAAATCTTGCCGCAGGATATGAATGTGGAGACAAGGGACTTATGCGCCCTTTTTGCCAATTTGATGGAAAATGCCGTGGAGGCGGCTCAAAAGGAGATTTGGGTTGCCGTCAAAAAAATGCAGGATATGCTGTTAATTCAGGTGAGGAATGACTGTCGAGGGGTGGTTAGGAGAAAGAACGGGCGGTTTATGACTTATAAGCAGGATGTGAGAAATCATGGGTGGGGGACGCAGAGCATTGAAGATGTGGTGGGGAGGTACCAGGGGAGTATAGAATACAAGATACAGGATGGAGAATTTTGCGTAGATATTATTATTAATACGTAGAAGCGCATACTTATTGATAGATACCAGAGTTAAAAAGAAGGCTGTTATTTGGACAGCCTTCTTTTTTGTGGTGAACATAGCGTTAGTCAAGCTGGTGAGTCGGTTTGTTCAATTTCTTACTCTTTAAGGTTGGAATATAATATGTAGAGCTGTATACAAGACCTATACGCACAGTTCAATGAGTAGGTCCAGAAATTTATCTTCCACCTACCCTGTTTTATCTGGTAATAAGCTGAGATGGCAGAGGCGGCTGGTAGTTATTACAAAAGGAGGCTGCACCTGCCCCTAATTTTGCCATAAACAAGGCTATCTTTGCCATGATGCCCCAAAAGATAGTAGTATTCATTCATTTCACCCCTTTCTTTTTGTTGGTAATATTAATACAGCAACGGACGATACCGTAAGAACAATGAAGTTCAGTTTGCCCGATTGCTGTAATATGAGATATAAAAACACCATCAGGAAGCAGAGAACACAGGAAAATACTATTGTTATCCGCCGGTTTTTCTTCAGTACACTGAAAATAAAGCAGACCAAAGGAAAAGGAATCCATAAGACAGGCAAGCGTCATAATGGCAGACGACGTCAGCAGGGTAGACAGTGTGAGTTCAAGACCGTACTGATATACTTCTGACATTGAGGAAGTGATTATGTCATTATGTAGCAGTTGGGCGGTTATTTTTTTGGATACGTATTGAAGCAAGGTGGAATCTCCTTTCAGTAAAATAGTTTGTATGTATTACGCCGCTTATTGAGGACGGAACAAATGGATTATACATCTAAATGAAGGAATTGAGAAGGGATGGCCTTGAAAACCGCAATTTTGACCTTGAAACCAGAGCGTAATATAAAAACAAAAAACTCAAGGTCAAAAAAATAGAGTTTAAGGCCATGGCGACAATTCTACACACAAGCGTGATATACTCATCTTGTTCAACATTCATTTTCATTGCTGCAATGTTAAAGGTTGCAGAGAAAGTATGGAGGTAGAAGAAATGAAGAAGAAAAAATTGGCAGTACTGCTTTCCTTGATGTGTTTGGCTATGGGAAGCATGACGGTATCGGCGGAGACGAAGCTGTTTACCTTTTCTATAGAGAAAGGGTTGTGCGATCCCAGCGTTTGGACGGCGAAAAAGGCCGACAGCGAGCAGAGAGCATACATCACGCCGACTTCAATTGTGGGTTCAGGAAGGATTTGGGCTGAGATTTATGATTCCAGAGGAGTAACTTCATATACTTATGCCACTGGAATTGAACCGGGAGAGGCGAATGTAAGGAAGACTGTGGACTATCATAGGACTGGGTACAAAGGAGCTACCTATCGAATTTTAGCATGTGACTCTCATGATGAGGTTACATCGAACAGCTTTCAGGTATCTGGCAGGTGGACACCCTGATGAAATCATATGCCGAGACGGAGTGCTCCGAATAAAAGGGAATCTTTCGCGGTTATAGAAACAACCAGTAACAAAAATGAAGAAAAGCAATACGGAGGCAATGCAGCAATGAAAAAATGGATGAAAAAATATGGAGTATTGGTGGCTGTAATTTTCGCTATATTTCTTGTGCTTTCAGGCAGGAGAGGCTTTTTTGCAGGGAGGCCGGAAGAAAACAAAGAAGGGGAGACGGCCGCCGGGCAGGATATTTCACCAGATGAGGGTGTCTCCTATGGAATCGAGATTCCCTATGAATACAAAGCCGACATAAACGAGACTAACCGGATAGACGCCGTGGTAGACGCGCCGGATACGGTCAGGAAGGAGGGGTTTCGGATGGCTTCGGCCAGGATAGCGGATGTGCCGGAGGCATCCGTACTTGCTTTGCTGGAGGAGGATTACCATCCTTATGCAGGGGAAGAGTATGACGCGGCCAGGCAGTATCTGGGAGAGGATGAGATGTATCTGTTCTTTTCCAAAGAGTATTCTGAGTTTACGATGTTTTGCAGGACGGCGGATTATATTGGGACGGCTTACCGGTATCGGCCCACGGAAGACTGCAATAAGGAGCGCTATGCTCTGGATGCGGAGCTGCCGGATTTTCCTTTGGCGGACTGTGACAGGCGGATTGAAGAATTGTTCCGAGCCTATGGTGTGGACGGCGGGCTTCGAGTTGTGCACAGCACACTGGAACACGAGACGATGGCTCAGGAGGCGCTGGAACTGCATGCGGACGGAACCTGGGAAAAGCCAGATTATACATGGAGCGCTGCCGACGACAATTATCATTGCCGAGTATGGCAGATGTGCAACGGGGTTCCCGTGCTGCATGGGTATATGCTGCAGACATACATGAATATCTTGGAGGAGGGGTGCCATATCCTTAAGCTGAACAGGGACAGATTTCTGGAGATGAGCATAACGGAAGTCTATAAGATCAGTTACGGCCAAGAATGGGAGCAGCTTTTGCGTTTTGAGGAAGTCCTGGAACGGTACGGGCAGTTTACGGAAGCAGCCGAGGAGAATTACGCTATTGAAATTACAGAGATCGGACTGCGCGTAACGAGTGTGGATGAGGGCGGAGGGACATATCGGATGGCGCCGATATGGATTTTCTATGGGACGAAAACTTATGAGAGCGAAGGTGTGGTTATGCCCTTTGCCATGATGATTGATGCAGTAACAGGAGATGAATTATGGGAGATGTAGGAGAGAGCAGTATCCGGAAGATGCTTTGGATTGATTTCGGCAGAGCTTTTCTATCCGCCAGATTTGTGGTGAGCGTGGCAGCGGGAATCCTGATATGCTATTTTACGCGGTTGTTCTGCGGATTTCCCGCTCCGGCGGTTCATATGTTTGTGTATATGCACGACAGGAGCATGATCTTTCTGGCTCTGATCGCAGGTGTTCTGCCTTATTCCACCTGCTTTTACGCGGATTTTCTTCACGGTAATATACGCAATGTGTTGGGGCGTGCGGATGTGAGGGGGTATGTATTTTCGAAGTCCGCGGCGGCGGTGGTTTCTTCGGTGGCGGCGTTTTTGTGCGGAAAACTTATTTTTGTGATTCTTTATTCCGCCAGACATCCGGTTTGTCTGCCGGGGACTATGGATATGCTGCCCGGTTCCATACTGTATGGGGAGTTAGCCCGGCAGGGGCAGTATGCAGCCTTTTTCCTGTTGGTCTCCATGCAGAAGGCGCTTTACTGCGGCGTATTATGCCAGGCGGTGATGCTGGTGTCCGTCTGGGTACGTAATCTGTCTGTCATGTTCAGCGTTCCGGTGGCGGTATTTTATGTGGTAAATTTTCACTTTCGGAATATAACGGATGCGGCTTATCTGAACCTGACGCGCATATTTGACGGCATAACCAGAATATGGGATACAGATGAACAGAATTTCACTTATGCATTGATAGTGGCGGTTGTTTTGTATCTGCTTCTGTTTCGGGCGACACTCTGGTCCATGAGGAGGAAAATATATCATGTATAGCATATGGGGATATTACCGACATTTGTTCCGCAGGAATCTGCTGTCTGTGCTGCTCCTGACGGCGCTGACTATGGATGCGTTCCTGACAAGTCTGAGGAGTTACTGCCATGACACAGGTGTCAGATTGAGCCAGTGGGGATTCGCGCTCCTGTGGACCAATAAATATGTAGTGCTTTGTTTTTTGCTGATTTATGTTTATGCCGTATCAAACTTTCCTCTCGACAGGGAGCGGGAGCGGTATTCCATTGCGCGGATGGGGGCGTCTCCATGGGCAGTGGCTCAGGGGCTGTATCTGATCAGCTTTGGGTGGATTTACGCAGCTGTTCTGTTGGCGCTTCAGAATCTGTTTTTGTGCGGTGTGACGAAGTGGAGCAGCGGCTGGGGGAAAGGTTGGTCGTCGTTGTCGGGCAGCAGCATTGCCTCAGGGTATGATATTTATGTCACCGTACCCTATCAGGTGATTTCCAATTATGAGCCCCTGGAGGCAAATTTGCTTGTATTGATTATTCTTGGGCTTTTGCTTGGAATGTTGGGAATGCTGGTTATGTGGCTGAATTTTTATTCCAGGGCGGCTGGAGCCGTAGGGGGAAGCGTTATCGTTTTTTTGGAATTGGCCGCTACACAGATCAAAAGCCTGTTTCCCTATTCTCCGGCTAATTGGGTGCAGCTGGAGTACCATTACAGCCTCTTGGAACCGGGCAGACCTAAGCCCGGTTATATTGTGGCAATGCTGCTTCTGCTGACCTTGTTCGAATTGCTTATGGCCAGACACAGGGTGCAGCGCACACAGGAAAACAACAGGGCGGCAAAACGTTAAATAGTCGAGTAGGAGGAAAAGCCATGCAGGAGTGCAGTCTAAAAGTGACGGATGTGTCAAAAAAGTTCAAAGAGGGAGTTGCTCTGGAGCATATCTCTTTTCAGGCTTCCGGCGGAAGCATTACCGGCTTTGTGGGGCACAACGGTTCAGGCAAGACAGTGCTGTTCAAATGTATCTGCGGTTTTTACGCAGTCACGGAAGGCGAGATTCTGATCAATGGAAAAAGGGTGGGAATCGGGGAAGATATGCCGCACAATATAGCCTTTACCATTGAAGAACCTGCCTTTATCGGGGAATACAGCGGGCGGAGAAATCTGGAATTTCTTTATGGGCTTCGGCACAGGAAGGATCCTGGAAAGATAAAGGATATCATGGCTGCGGTAAAGCTGGATTACAATAGCAGAAAGAAAGTAGCGAAATATTCCCTGGGCATGAAGCAGCGTCTGGCTGTCGCACAGGTATTGATGGAGGAGATGCCTGTATTGATTATGGATGAGCCTATGAATGGTCTGGACAGGCAGGGTGTCATGGAGGTGAGGGAGCTGCTGCTGGCAGAAAAGAAAAAAGGTAAGGTCATCCTTCTGGCCAGCCACAACAGTGAGGATATCGAATATCTGTGCGATGCCATCTATAAACTGGAAAACGGGCGGATGATTTCGTGAGAATCCGCAGAATGAAGCCTGTTTTTTTTTGGAGGAAGTCCATGGGGGCGCTGGCCTGACTGGATTGCTTCCATTCTGTCAGTGCGCGGCATGCAGTTGGCCGCACAAAGGCAAACGGTCTGTTTTTATGCGGGGAAGGATTGCCTGGGCTGCTCTGCCGTACCCAAGTATGGCGATGGTGATAAATACAGGAAGGTAATTCAGCAGATATCTGGCCCGTCCTTCAAACAGCATCACAAAGAGAAATATGCCCAGGAAAGTCAGGATTGTCATGGTATCTATGCAGCGGGCCGCCGTATTATTTTTTTGTCTGAGGACAGAGGGGATGAGCAGCAGGCCCTGAAAAAGGATTCCCGTCAGGATAAATATCCAGAGTCCCTGACTCCATGTAGTGAATTTCGCATAAGCAGCGCCCTCCTTCCAGTAGAAGTCCCGCAGAGGTTTCAGAAAGGGGCTGTCTGTCAGTTTCTCATAATCCCAGGCATGAAAAAATCCCTCCTGGAACCAGCCGAATGTACCGTCATTGAAGTTCATCACCTGCTTTCGGAGCCAGAAATCCAGCAGTCCGCCTATTCCCATTTCCAGAATCCGCTCTTTGGCATAGTGAAGTTCCACGGACTGCCTGAACCGCCTGGGATAACCGGCATAGGAGCGGACAATGGACAGTCCGTCTCCGGAGCAGGCTCCGGTGGTGCTTTGGTTCAATCCGTTATAAAAATAATTGGTCCAGGTCATCTGTAAATCATAATCCGGCGTATAATTTACGGTTTTATACATATTGCTTCTGCACCACAGCACCGCGGCAAAAGCGCAGGCGAGCAAGAACAAACGAATCCCCAGTTTTTTCAGCTTTTGGCGGCCGGACATCAGCCACAGAACATCCATGAGCAGGGCCGCAATCAGGGCTATATAGCAGGTTGCTTTCAGGATGCCGCCCAATGCTCCGGCAAACACCATCAGAAACCAGACCGCATAGCGGGATTTCCCTGCCGAATTGCGGAAAAGCGCATATAAAAATATGGTGAGTACGGGCATGGCTATGGTGGAGGCATCCGTGTAGGGAATGATCTGCCAGGGGCACAGCCCCAAGACCAGCAGACTGGCCAACAGGCACAGCAGGGCGGAAGCAATCTTTCTGGTGATGAGGAAAACGGCCATTGCTCCCAGGAAGACAGCCAGGGCAAATAATATGCACTGAAATTGAATCCAGATAAATTCCGGATTGTATGCGTAGTCGGGCAGGGAATCGGAAAAACGGTATAAAATATACAAGAACCAGGTAATCGGAACATTGTTGCTGTAGATATAGTAGTAATCATCGTAGCCGATATCCTGTCCCTGGGCAAGCCACCGGGCGGAGTTGGCAACCATGCCGCAGTCCCAGCCGCCGTAGAAGGCGATAGACTTGGAGGATTCTGCCTTTACCGCATAGAATATGACACACGTCAGAAAGGAGAAAAGGACGGTTCCGGCGGCGGTATATTTGTTCAGGGGAATTCTGTCCAGCAGGGCATAGAGGAGGATAAAAATCAACAGTCCAAGGATGCCCAGCAGAAACAGGGGCATGTTGCCCCACAGAGTCGTTATTTTGTGTTCCGGATTATAATCCATCTCGCTGCCGATAAACAGAACGCTGTAAAAAACAGGTATAAACAGCAAAAGAAAAAGGCTGGAGAGGACAAGTGAAGTAAGATTTCTTATTTTCATAAAATTTCTCCGTTGAGTTTTGCATTATTTTACCCCTGAGGCAGAAAAAAGACAAGCGCTGAAATCTTAGGATTTTATAAACTATGATCCCGGGCAATTTCCTGCGCATCAGGCTTCCTTAGTATGGACATTTCCTTATTTTTCCGGTATAATGTGAAAAAGTGTATGCAGCAAATGCGAGACAAACGGAAAGGGATGTATGCCATGGAAGTCATATTGCAGAATCTGACGAAAAAGTTTCCGAGCCGTGACCGGAAGAAGCGGGGAGAGGTCGTTGCGGTCAATGATTTTAACTTTGTCATTCCGGACGGGAAGCTGATCGGCCTGCTGGGGCCTTCCGGCTGCGGCAAGAGCACCACCCTGAACCTGATCAGCGGTCTGATTAAGCCTACAGGGGGCAGAATCCTTTTCGGAAAGGACGATGTCACGGATCTGCCGCCGGAGCACAGGGGAATCGGATTGGTGTTTCAGAACTATGCCCTGTACCCCCATCTGACCGTGCGGCAGAATATTACCTTTCCCTTGGAGAATCTGAAGGGGAAGGACAGGCTGTCCAAATCCCAAATGCTGCAGAAGGCCATGGAGGCGGCCAGGCTGGTTCAGATAGAGGAGCTGATGGACAGGAAGCCCGGAGAGCTTTCAGGAGGGCAGCAGCAGCGGGTAGCCATTGCCAGGGCTTTGGTAAAACGCCCCAAAGTGCTTCTGCTGGACGAGCCTCTTTCCAATCTGGATGCCAGACTGCGGCTGCAGACCAGGGAGGAGATCAGGAGAATACAGAGGGAGACAGGGATCACCACGATTTTCGTGACCCATGACCAGGAGGAGGCCATGAGTATTTCGGACATGATCGTGGTGATGAAGGACGGCGTGGCGCAGCAGATCGGGAAGCCGCAGGAGGTTTATGACAGCCCGGCCAATCTGTTTGTAGCCAGATTTTTGGGTACGCCGCCCGTGAATGTTTTTGACGGATGTGTCAGAAACGGGAAATTGTACATCGGCGGGGATGAAGTTCTGGAGACGCCAGGGGTTTCGGATACCGGGGAGAGGAAGGTTTTTGCGGGTGTCCGGCCGGAAGGATTTCTGCTGCAGGAGGACGGACCGCTGCGCTGCGGACTGAAGGGCGTGGAGGTGATGGGCAGAGAGATCAGTGTGGTATCCGGAAACAGCGCATCTCTGAATCCGACGGTTCGCGCCATCATAAGCGCGGAAAATGCAGAACGGATTTTCGCGTCTGAGGAGAGCGCGGAAGGAAAAGCAATTTGTGTCAGGTTTGCGCTTGTGCCCCGGAAGGTCTTCCTGTTCGACGTGGAGACAGAGAAGCGTATCAGCTTTGCGGGAAAAAAGTGAGGAGGCTGATATGAGAAAAAAACGAGACAGCAGCAATCTGAAGGCCTGGCTGTATCTTGCGCCGGCGCTTCTTTTTCTGGGGGTATTTATGATATACCCTCTTGTGGATGTGTTTATCTATTCTTTTGAGGAGGGATACAATTCGGCCTCCCAGACTTATTTCGGAACGGGAGTTTATAATTATTCTTATGTGCTTCATGATCCCTACTTTCTGCAGGCGGTGAAAAACACTTTTCTTCTGGTGATGATTACCGTGCCTTTGTCAACGGTAATTGCCCTGCTGATTTCCGTGGGGCTTCACTCTATTACACCGTTCAGAAATTTTCTCCAAACCGTTTATTTTCTGCCCTATGTGACCAATACGCTGGCGGTGGGACTGGTGTTTATGATTTTATTCAAAAAGACGGAATATTCCGATGGTTTTGTGAATGTTCTCATCCGCTGGTTCGGCGGCGAGAGCGTGGATTTTATCTCCGGGCCGTACTGGGCCAAAATGTTTGTGCTGTGCTTTTATACCATCTGGGTGGTGATGCCTTTTAAGATCCTGATTCTCACCAGCGCGCTGGCTTCCGTCAGTCAGGAGTATTACAATGCGGCCAGAGTGGACGGTACCTCGAAATTCAGAATTTTCCGGCGGATTACCCTGCCCATGATCTCACCCATGATTTTTTATCTGGTAATCACCGGATTCATCGGCGCTTTTAAAGCATACAGCGACGCGGTTGCCCTGTTCGGAACCGATCTGAATGCGGCGGAAATGAACACTATTGTAGGCTATGTGTACGATATGCTGTACGGAGACAGCGGGGGCTATCCCTCCTATGCCTCGGCGGCGGCTATTATCCTGTTTGCCATTGTGCTTACCATTACCTGCATTAATTTGCTGGTGAGCAGGAAGAAGGCGCATGTCTAGACGGCGGGGAAGGCGGGAGACTGATCAGAGCGCGGAAAACTTTGAGAAAGCGCAGTAAAAAGGAGTAATTATGGACGAGCAGAGAGCGGACAGCCGGGCACTCGGCGGAGAGGGGGAAATTCCTCCGGACTATGAAAGAATAGAAAAAAAGGCCAGGATTCGCGGAAGGGCTGTGGGCGCGGTCACGTACAGCCTTCTGGCGCTATGGGGAATTATCGTATTGTTTCCCTTTTACTGGATGATACTGACGTCGGTAAAAAGTTATGGTTCCTACAATTCGGAATATATTCCGAAATTTTTCACCCTGTCCCCGACCCTGCAGAATTATCAGGATGCTTTTACCGCGGTGCCTCTGGGACGGTATCTTTTGAATACGACGATTTTCACGTTGGTGACGACAGGGGTTATGCTGGCGGTGATCACTCTGGCTGCGTTTGCCTTTGCCAGGCTGGAGTTTCGCGGGAAAAATGTCGTTTTCGTGCTGTTTCTGTCCCTGATGATGATTCCCAACGAACTGGTGATCATTACCAATTTTGTCACCGTCACCAGCTGGGATATGCGCAACTCCTTTCCCGGGCTGATTTTGCCTTCTGTCACATCGGTGTTTTACATCTATTTGCTGAAGGAAAATTTCCAGCAGATACCGGACAGTCTGTACTATGCGGCTAAGGTAGACGGTACATCGGATATGAAGTATCTGTTAAAAGTAATGGTTCCCATATCCCGCCCCACCCTGATCACGGTGACGATTCTGAAGGTGATCGAGTGCTGGAATTCCTATGTGTGGCCCCGGCTGATTACGGATGATCCGGATTACTTTCTGGTGTCCAACGGTATCCAGGAAATCAGAGAAAACGGCTTCGGCAGGGAGAATATTCCGGCAATGATGGCAGCGGTGGTGGTGATTTCCGTTCCGTTGGTGCTGCTCTTCCTGGTCTTCCGGAAGAAGATCATGGAGGGCGTGTCCAGAGGCGGTACTAAGGGATGACCCAGGTGTCCGGATTAAGCAATGAGGAAGCAGGCCGTAAGGGCATGTTTTGGGAGGTAGATTATGTTGGAGAGCCGACAGATTCCAGGGATTCGAAAAGACAGGAGGAGAAGGCTGGGGATACTTTTGGGCAGCGTTCTGTGTCTGACGGGATGTCACGGTTCCCGGGAGAGCGAAGCATTTGAGATTCCGGAAGAATTTGATATTGCCGGACAGTATGAAATTACCTTTTGGGCGAAAAATGACACCAACAAGACCCAGACCGATATCTATGAACGGGCAATCGATGATTTCGAGACGCTGTATCCCAATATTACCGTGAATCTGCGCCTGTACACGGATTATGGGAAAATATACAATGACGTCATCACGAATATTGCCACGGATACCACTCCCAATGTGTGCATCACCTATCCGGATCACATTGCCACATACTTGACGGGAGAGAATCTGGTGGTTCCTTTGGAGGGGCTTTTCGGTGATGAAAAATACGGGCTGGGAGGCAGCGAGGTTCGGTTCGATTCTCCGCAGGCAGGCGAGATTATTCCCAAGTTTTTGGAGGAATGTTCTTTTGGCGGGCATACCTATGCGGTACCTTACATGCGTTCCACGGAGGCCTGTTATATCAATAAAACCTATGTGGAAGCCCTGGGTTATACTCTGCCGGAAACCCTTACCTGGGATTTCGTCTGGGAGGTATCCGAGGCGGCCATGGCTCAGGATGAAGAGGGGAATTATACTGTCAACGGTCAGAAGGTAATGATTCCCTTTCTCTATAAATCCACTGACAATATGATGATACAGATGCTCCGGCAGAAAGGCGCGGACTATTCCACCGCCTCAGGGGAGATTCTTCTGTTTCATGACACCACCGAAGAGCTGCTGATGAGCATTGCGGAACATGCCGGAACAGGGGCGTTTTCCACCTTTAAAATATCCAGCTATCCGGCGAATTTTCTGAATGCCGGGCAGTGTATTTTTGCCGTGGATTCCACTGCCGGAGCTACCTGGATGGGCACCCATGCGCCACTGATCGATATCAGCGAAGACAAGCTGGTGGAGTTTGAGACGGCGGTAATGCCTGTTCCTCAGTTTAATCCGGCTGAACCTGCCATGATATCTCAGGGACCTTCGGTGTGTATTTTTAATAAAGAGGATTCACAGGAGGTTCTGGCTTCCTGGCTGTTTGCCCAATATCTGCTGACCAACGATGTCCAGATCGCCTATTCCCAGACGGAAGGCTATGTGCCGGTAACGGCAAAAGCGCAGAATTCCGCCGAATATCAGGAGTATCTGTCCCGGGGCGGAGAGGACAACGCCCTGTATTACGAGGTCAAGATACGGGCGGCAAAGCTGCTTCTGGAGAATGTGGAACATACCTTTGTGACGCCGGTATTCAACGGCTCGGCTTCCCTGCGGGACGCGGCGGGACAGCTCATTGAGAATACGGTGAAGTCTGTCCGGCGAAAGCAGACCGTGGATGAGGCTTACATGGAGAAGCTTTACCGTGATATTACCTCTCTGTATCGTCTGGACCAGATAGGCGGACAGGGGGCAATGGCGGGAAACAGGGCGGAGCTGGGGCCGCTCCCCCGGACTTCGGTAATCCTGCTTTCCGTCCTGGCCGGAGCGTGGGGAGTGATTTTGCTGTATGTGATTTTTGTCCGGGTAAAACGGAAAAGGCCGGAGAGCGGCGGGCGGTAATGGGCGCCGGGGATTTGGGTGAAATTGCCGTAAATGCGGGATGGCGGAAAAGGCAGGCAGAGTTTTTTTGGCAAATAAGTCAAAAATCTACCGAAACCCGGAATGCAAATGAGCAATAATACTATTGCTTTCCTGGAAATATCGTGTATAATTATTTCAATGTTTCCGGACAGTGTTTTTGTTTCCCGCGGGACTGTCAGGAAGGCAAAAAATCATCCGAAGGGGATGGTTTTAGAGGAGGATAAAAATATGAAAAATGGTAAAAAATTTGCGGCATTGTTATTGTCCGCAGCTCTTGTAACGGCATGCGCGGCCTGCGGCAATGATTCGGAGTCCGGCGAGGCAGTGGGAAATGTAGAGACTTCGGAAGAAGTATCCAATTCCGGCAGCGAAGCTTCTGATGAAAGCAGCGAGGCTTCCGATGAAAGCAGCGAGGCTTCCGATGAAAGCAGCGAGGAATCCAGCGAGACTTCCGAGGAAAGCAGCGAAGAGTCCCAGGAAGCTTCCGATGAAAGCGGTGCAGAAGGCCAGGCTGCAGGCGATGTTCTGAACTATGCGGATTACATGGCTGCGGAGATGGACAGCCAGGTAGTGGTGGAGACTTATGTACAGGCAAAACAGTCCTGGTGGGAGGACAAGGCCACTGTCTACACCCAGGATCAGGATGGCGGTTATTTTGTATACAATATGGCATGCTCAGAGGAGGATTACGCCAAGCTGACGCCCGGAACCAAGATCAAGGTTACGGGATATAAGGGAGAGTGGTCCGGTGAGATCGAGATCATGGATGCTTCCTTTGAATTTGTAGAGGGCGGAGATACCTTTGTGGCGGAGCCGAAGGATGTGACTGCTTATCTGGGCAAGGATGAGCTGGTGGATTACCAGAACCAGTTTGTGTCCTTTAAGGGGATGACCGTGGAAGCGGCAGGCCAGGATGCGGACGGAAATGATGTGGCTTTCCTTTATAACTGGGATGGTTCCGGTGCGGAAGGAGATGATTTGTATTTCCAGGTATCTCTTGACGGCCAGACCTATACCTTTACGGTAGAGTCCTATCTCTGCGATAAGGATTCTGAGGTGTACGGAGCGGTTAAGGCGCTGAACATCGGCGACAAGATTGACATGGAAGGCTTCCTTTACTGGTATGAGGGCGTGAATCCGCACATTACTTCTGTGAAAGCAGCAGAATAAAAGGGCATGGCGTCCGTATTCATTCCGAATATTTCCATTTTATGGAGCAGGCTTGTAACAGCGGTTTAAGTATGGTAGAATAGAACTAAGCTTTCGGAGCAAGGGGAAGATTGGTTGTAAATACCATCAATGAACGGGCATTATATCGAAGCAGATGCGAGGAGGAATGAGTATGAATCTGGTGATTACCATTAGCCGGCGGTTTGGTACAGGCGCCGGTCTGATTGCGGAGGAGCTTTCCGACAAGCTGGATATTCCTGTGTATGACAGGGCATATATTGAGCATGAACTGGAGGGAAAAAGCTACTCGGATGAGGCGGAAGTAATCAGGGAGCTGGCATCCCATTCCTGCATTATTTTAGGCCGCTGCGCTTCAGAAATCCTGAAAGACAAAGGCAATGTTTTTAACATATATGTCTGTGCCGATAAAGAAGATCGGATTCAGAGGATTATGAAGAAAAAAGCCCTGTCTTACGAGGATGCGAGACAGACTTTGGAAGAAAATGACAGGGCAAGGGCTGATTATTATTACCGCAATACAGGGAAGGTATGGGGAGATGTGAATAATTATCACATGATCCTGGATACCTCCCAGTTGGGGATTGAGAACTGCGCGAATATTCTGATTAAGTATTTTGAAAGAATAGAGATTATTTAAGTAAAAGAAATCCGGAGATGAAAGCAATCTCCGGATTTTTTGTAACTAATTTTTGCGGACGGCGCTGGCGCTGGCAATTTTTTTCAGTGTGGCGTTGGTGCCCAACAGCAGGAAAATGTCTTCCTTTTTTGTGGGGGCATCGGCGGGGGGATTGACGATCAGAGTGCCGCTGCGCTTGATGGCTATGGCGTTTACGCCGTACTTTTCTCGAAGACGGATCTCCCGCAAGTCTTTTCCGATCCAGTCCGTCAAGGTCATAATTTCCGCGATGGAATATTCGGAGGACAATTCAATAGCATCAAAGAGATGATTGAACGCCAGATCATTGGCCAGCTGGACACCGATTTCTTTTTCCGGGTAGACAATCTTGTCCGCGCCGATCTTGGTGAGGATTTTTCCCTGCATTTCGTCATAGGCTTTGGCAATAACCTGCCCGATGCCCTGTTCCTTTGCCCAGATGGTGGCCAGTACCGAAGCATCCAGGCTGTGGCCGATGGAAATGATGGCTCCGTCAAAATTTCTTCCGCCGATCTCTTCCAGGGATTCTTCATTGGAGACGTCCAGGCACATGGCCAGAGTCACATATTCCGCAATCTGGCGAATCCGCTGTTCATTGCGGTCAATGGCCAGTACCTTACAGCCATTGGCTTCCAGCTGCCTGGCGATGCTGTTGCCAAAGCGTCCCAGTCCGATAACAATGTATTCCTTTGGTCCTTTTTTCTTCATGATAAATTCTCCTGATTTTGTCTGTCTCCCCTGCAGGGAGGAGGCTTTTGATTTGCTGCTGTTTACGGGTGTTTTCCGCCTTTTTCACCAATTTATCCGACGATCACCTTACTCTCGGCGAAGGCGGCAGTTCCGGCGGGCCTGGGGCTGTTGAAGGCCAGGGCCAGAGTGATGGGACCGATTCTCCCCAGGTACATGGCCAGAGAAACGATCAGTTTTCCGGCAGGATACAGGGAGCCGGTGAGTCCCCTGGACAGGCCGACTGTGGCAATGGCCGAAGTCATCTCGTACAGGGTGTCCAGAAAATCGCTTTGCTGTACAGCCAGCAGCGCCGTAGTCAGCAGCGCCAGAACGGAAAAGCTGAAAGTGACAATGGCTACGCATCTGCGGATGGTATCGTCGGCTACTTTTCTGTGCATGATGCATACTTCCTTCCGGCCCTTGATGTTGGCGAACATGGATGCCAGCAGGAGTACGAGGGTGACGGTTTTGACGCCGCCCGCGGTTCCGGCAGGGGAACCTCCGATGAACATGAACAGCAGGTATACCAGACAGGAGGCGGGGCGGAATGCCTCCTGAGGAATGGTGGCAAAGCCTGCGGTGCGGAGGGTGACGGATTGGAACAGAGCCGCCAGGATTTTGTCCGGCCACCCCATGCCGCCAAGGGTAGCGGGGTTATTATGCTCGAACAATAAAGTCAGCGCCATGCCGGAAAGCACCAGGCTCAATGTTGCCAGAATGACGATTTTTGTATGAAGGTTCATTTTGCGGAGGGCAGCGTCGCCCCGCCGGTTTTTTCGCGGCCGCAGGGTGCGGAGGATTTCCCAGTATACGGGGAAGCCCAGTCCGCTGACAATGATCAGGAATATCGTGGTGAGATTCACGATGACATTGCTCCGGTACTGGCAGAGACTGTTTCCCCCGAGAAGATCAATGCCTGCATTGCAGAAAGCGGACACCGCGTGGAATATGCTGTACCAGATGCCTTTTAAACCATATTCCGGAAGAAAGACCAGAGAATAGCCCAGGGCGCCGATTCCTTCCAGAAATAAAGTTACCTTCAGAATGCGCATGGTCAATTTTACCAGGCCGGACAGGGTATCCAGATTATAGGCGCTCTGGATCAGCATTCGGTCGGACAGGGTGATTCTGCGGCGGAAGAGGCATAATACCATGGTGGTGAAGGTCACAATTCCCAGGCCGCCGAACTGGATGAGAAACAGAAGCACGATCTGTCCGAAAAAGGAGAAGGTCTGTCCTATGTTGACTGTGGAGAGGCCTGTGACACAGATGCTGGAGGTAGCCACAAACAGGGCGTCCAGCGGAGCCAGAACCTGTCCCTGTCTAAGGCTGACAGGCAGAAGGAGGCAGAGTGTCCCTGCCGCCGCGCCGGCCAGAAAACCAAGCATGATAATAACGGTTGTGGTAAGTTTACGTTTTTTCATTGTTTTTTCGCAATTGGATACTTTCTTTATTGTAATGGGTAAATCTGCGCATCGGTTTGTCCCATCCTTGTCTATTATAGTCTTTTTGAAGGATTGATACAAGATTTTTTTGCGCTGAGAAAAGGAATAGCAGGTGAAAGATGCAGAGGCGAAGGAGCTTACAGCTCAACCTTCGCCTCATATGCGTCATCTATGAGAAGATAGTCTGCGCCATGGAGGAGGCACTGCTCCAAGTACCAGGCATTGTCCCGGCGCAGGGCCTCCTGTGTGCAGTCTTCGTCCGCTCCCCGGTCTTCCACTACAGATGCGTATTTTTTGATATCCTGAAAATGGTTTTCGATATAACGTTCACTCATTACCAGGCAGTAGTACCGGATTTGGGCCAGATATTCCGCCTCGAAATCTTTTGCCCAGTCAAAGGGGATATAGCATCCTTCCACAATCAAATTTTGGTTGTTCTCAATGGCAGTTTTAATCATTTCCCGGACCACAGGCCATAAATAATCTGTCAGGGCCTGGTCTTCGCTTACCGGCGTCAGCGCAGTATAGCCGCTGCGGATCAATCCCATTTTCAGGTGATCGATGGACAGGTAGGGGTATTTGTACGTTTCAAGCAGTTTTTGGGCCAGGGCAGTCTTGCCGGTGTGGGATGCCCCTGTAATCAGAACGATCATCACTGTACCTCTTCTTTCCGGGTCAGGCCGACAGCGCGCAGTGGAGAAGGCCTGACCCTGCTCAATTCATAAGGGAAAGGGTCAGGCGGTTGCCTCGGCCCCTTCCTGATCTTTGGCATAAAGTATTTTTAAGATAATGGGTGTGGAAATACTGGATACGATAATCAGTATAATCACTGACGTAAAATAAACAGGCGTCAGCAGACCCACGGATAGGCCTTTCTGGGCCACGATCAGAGCCACCTCGCCCCGGGTCATCATGCCCACGCCGATTTTCAGGCAGTCAGGGGTGCGGAAGCGGCAAAGTTTTGCCATCAGGCCGCAGCCCACAACCTTGCAGAGCAGCGCCACCAGTACAAAGCCCACGGAAAACAGCAGGATATCGCCGTTTACATTGTCGATACTGGTCTTCAGGCCGATACTGGCAAAGAACACCGGGCCGAAGAGCATGTAGGAGCTGACCTCCATTTTCCGTTCGATGTAAGTGGAATCCCGGATGGAGCACAGTACAATGCCTGCCACATAGGCGCCCGTGATATCTGCTATCCCGAAATACCGCTCTGCCGCATAGGAAAAGAAAAAGCACAGCGCCAGTCCCAGAATGGGAATCCTGCGGGTATGGGGATAACGATCATCCAGACGTTTGAAAATCTGGAACAGGATAATACCCACCACCAAAGCCATGGCAAAGAAGAGGACTGTGGAGAGAACCACTTTGCCGGGATTGGAGTCCGGACTTTTAAAGCCGATGACAAAGGTCAGCACAATGATGCCCAGTACGTCGTCGATAATGGCGGCGCTTAAGATGGTGGTGCCCACCTTTCCCTTCAGCTTGCCCAGTTCCTTCAGGGCCTCCACCGTAATGCTCACACTGGTTGCGGTCATAATCACGCCGATAAAGACGGCGGTGTAGAACTTCTCCGAACCCCAGGGCGCAGCGCCGTACATGCCCATGTACAGCAGGGCGCCGCCCACCAGGGGAAAAAACACACCGGCGCAGGCGATGAGAAAGGCTACGGGCCCTGTTTTCAGCAGATCTTTCAGATTTGTCTCCAGTCCGGCGGAGAACATCAGCAGAACAACACCTACCTCCGCCATCTGCACCAGGAAATCTGTCTGTTCCACCAGTCCCAGAAGACTGGGACCGATGAGCAGCCCGGCCACGATTTCACCAACCACCATGGGCGCCTTGCATTTTCTGGCCAGAATGCCGAAAACTTTTGCAAAGACAATGATGATTGCCAGATCCTTAAAAATACTGTAAGCTTCCATAATAAATAATCACTCCCTTGTAAAATTTATAAGCAAGAGGCGTTAACCTCTTTCTCTCTGATTATATGCCGCAGTTCGGTGTATTTACGTTTTGTGTGCATCTTCAAACAGTGCGGTCCGCAGTATGGATATGTACCCAAACACACGAAAGAATATCCGCGGAAGCGTATTGCCTCAGCGGATATCCTACATTCACTTATGCTTGAGATTTCAAATCATTATAAACGGTCATATAGAAATTCAGCAGCTGCTGATTCGTGGCTTCCCGGCATCGGACCACATCTCCGAAGGCCGTGGCTTTTGCCTGTCCCATGATATTCCCTGGTGCATATGTATCGCCGCTTTCACCGTCGGACATACCCACAAGGCCATCTATTGCCGCAAGCAGATAGTCGGTCTGATTCTGGATCGCTCTGATCTGGTCGAAAACATAGGCCATATCGATTCCGCCTGCTTCTGTATGAGATGCGGTTCGGCTGCTCTGGATCGCTTTGATCTGGTCGAAAACATAGGCCATGTCGATTCCGCCTGCTTCTGTATGAAATGCGGTTCGGCCGCTTTCGGAGCTGGTATTGCTTTCTGCGCCGACGGTGTCCTCTGTGCTGCTGCGTTGGTCTTCTGCCATACTGGCTTCCGAAGCTCTGTTGTCTTCGTTTTCTGCTGCAACTGCGGTTCGGAAGGCTTCAATAGCGTCCTTTTCTATCGGAATATCTGTCATTATAATATTTGTCATCTCGTTATCCTCCATATCTATCCATGGCGGACACGCAAGACATATCTTGTTTTTTGAAAGGAAGCGTGCCCTGCCATTTTTTACAAGACCTCTGGCCCGTTTCGGCCAGGTCGCTTCATATTCGTATCCCTCTTCATCTACAACAAGAATGTTTTTTGCGATGGGTATCATCCCCTTTGCTGTAAATTGCTGTAAATTCTGTGAATGCCGTTTTTTGTAATGGGTGCCTTCCCCGATTCACAACTCTACTATAGTAAAAAACAGCAGCGTTGTCAAGATGGATTTCGGAAAAACCGCGCTATTCTCTGCCCAATGCGTAACCGTTCAGACAGAGCGCTATTTTGACTTCGCGAGAGGGGCTGTCTGAACTGTTACAATAAATGTACAACCGCAATGTCTGAAAAGGTCTTGACACTGGAAAAATAAAGCATTATCCTAATATAGCATAGAGCAGATACTGAATGTCCTGTAAGGACGTGTCTGCATGGCAATTTTGCAAGGGCAGTAAAGGAGGAAGATAACCAAAAAATGAGAGAAGAAATCAGGAAAAGGCTGGAAAAAGCCGCCAAAAACGGAAAGAGAGCTGTCATTGCCGTGACTGCAGGGGGGGTATTGCTGAGCAGTACCGCATATGTGGAAGCGGTAGGCATAGAAGACGTTTTTGACGAACGCTACTATGCGGATATGTATCCGGATCTTAAGGAGGCATATGGTTATAACAGGGCGTCTCTGTTAAGGCATTTCAAAAAGTATGGGCTTTCAGAGGGCCGTGTAATGAACGAAATGATAGATGTAGTCAAATATAAGGAGAAGTACCAGGACCTTCAGGATGCGTTCGGTGATGACTGGGATGCTTATATTGAGCATTATCTTACCTATGGAGCTTTTGAGCACAGGGACAGCGGCACCGGCTTTGACCCTGTGGATTATCTTGAAAGATACGAGGATTTGAAGGCGGCCTTTGGAGATGATATTCTGTCTGCTTACAAACATTATGGGAAATACGGGAAGCAGGAAGGCAGAGAAGCAAGAAGCGAAGCCGTGGTGAGAGCTGAAGAAGAACAGTGGACGGAACCTGCGCCGGAGGATGACTGGGAGGAACCTGTGCCTACGGAGGAGCCTATACCGACAGAGGAACCTGCGCCCACTGAGGAGCCGATGCCAACGGAAGAGCCGATGCCCACCGAGGAGCCGATGCCAACGGAAGAGCCAGTGCCTACAGAGACACCGGTGCCCACCGAGGAGCCTGCGCCAACGGAAGAGCCAGTGCCTACAGAGACACCGGTGCCTACAGAGACACCTATCCCCACAGAGACACCAGTGCCTACAGAGACACCTGCGCCCACCGAGACGCCAGTGCCTACAGAGACCCCCGCGCCCACCGAGACACCGGTGCCTACGGAGACGCCTGCTCCCACGGAGCCCCCCGTTCCCACGGAGACACCTATGCCTACACAGGAGCCGATTCCCACAGAGGAGCCTTCAACACCGGCGCCGGTGGAATTTATGATTCAGAGTGTGGAGGTTACAGGAAAAGGCCATATCCGGGTCACCTTAAACCAGAAGACGGAACAGCCCCTTACTTTGGAAGCGTTCAGTATCATATGCAACAGCGGCGGTTCTGACATGACGATTATGTCCGTGTCCACCGAGGATAATATGGTGTATAATCTGTCCACTACCTATTACAAGGACCAGGAATATGATTTACAGATCACTCTTCCTGACGGAACGGCAATTTCCAAGGTGTTTACCTACAGGACGGACTGCGCGCAGATTTCGGGCATTAATGCTGTCCGCGTCAGCGCAACGGAAGCCAGGATTTCCTTTAATTCCAACGAACCGGGTGAGTTTTATTATGTGTTGAGGGAAAATCCGAAGAATGTGGCGCGTGCGGAGGCTTCCCTGATGGAAGTGAGCGAAACAGGGGAACTTACAGAAGAAGAAATTAAAAAGAGCGGTATAAAGACGGAGATGGCGCAGCATGAGAATACCATTACCGTCACCGGCCTGACTGAGGGCGTGTCTTATACCCTGTATTATGTGGCCGTCAATACGGAGGGAATCTCAACACTGGTAAACAGCCTTTCCATAGGCAGCGATATCCATGAGGAGACGGCAGAAGCGATCAAGGGAGCGAAGGCGTTTGCCGAGAAGCTGAACGTAAACGAATATCTCTACGGCTTCGAGATAGAGCTGGAAACCGCCACTTCGGAAGCTCTGACCCTGGAGCAGTTTAACATAAGCTGCCCGCTGAACGAGACAGAGCTGGGAGAGGTCACTACCTCAGATAACAAGACTTACCGTGTGTATATGAAGAGGGGAACGATACCCAAGGGCAATAATACCTATACGATACTGATCAATATGAAGGACGGCACACAGCTGAAGGGTACGTGCTACCTTGATCTGGAGGCGCCTCAGGTCAGCATATGGGATTTTGAATGGGTAGATGAGACTACAGTGAAGGTCACGGTCAACTCCAACGAAGCGGGTTTTCTCTATTACGCAATTCAGGATACGGTAGAGGGAGCGGGGACCATCGAAGGCAAGGATCCTTCACCAATTTATGCCAATGGTACAAAAGAAGAGATGGGATACGGCCTGAACTATATCACCGTCAAGGGCGTCCGTGAAGGGCAATGGTTCTGCTGCGCGTCGGAGGACAACAGGGATAATCGGGAAGATTTTTACACCTACAAGAAGATTCCCGCCTACACCGCCCCGGATCCGGACGAGGATAAATGGCCTCAGATCAGCAGTGTGACAGTCAAGAGTGATAAGTCGCTGAAGGTGGTATTCGATAAATCATTGGATGAGTTTTACTATGAGAATGATGAAACACAGATCAGCGGGGTTAGCGGAAAACTAGGGATTGACAAGACCGAAGGATCCGAGGGAGGTTTGAAAAACAATGTGCTGAACCTGTCTATATACAATGGTATTACCATACCTGAAGGCAAGCATACGCTGACCATTGTTCTGTACGGCTTTGATGAGGAAGGTTATGTGGACGAGACAAAACGAAAGGTATTAACCTACGATTTCACCAGATAGGTTTTGTCTGACAGGTAAAAAATCGGCTTTTGCGGAAGAATATCGAAATGTACGATATCTTCCGGCAAAAGCCTTTTTTATATACACCCGGCAGCTTTGACGGCGCTTTTGTTCAATCCGAACAGAGTCTTCCGCTTCCGCCCTGCGTTTCTTCTGCCGCTGGATCTCCTGCTTCTGTTGGTCGATAGCTTTGCCGGAAAAGATGTTATACTTCTCCGTCGGGCACTGGAGGATGTGCTGTCTGTCCCGGATGACCCAGCGCTATTCCCTGCTCAATGCTGCCCATGCGTTCTGGGCTGACATGGCATAATATTTCTGCAGCTTGTCTGCAATGATCTCATCGGCAGCTCCGTCGTCCCGGTTGGACTGAATGAAGATACGGATTCCTTTCGCTTCTTCTTTTATTCTGGCATCTTCCCGGGCTTTTTCGCCTTTTTCCCAACCAACTTTTTCACCTTTTTCCCAACCGGCCTTTTCGCCGGCTTCCCAGCCTTCCATTCTGCTGTCTTCCATCATATCCTGAATCGCTTTGCACATATTGTATCCATCTCCTTCCCTGTAGTTCTCCGTTTTCTTCATAAAGGATTTTATGCCCATAAGGACACTGACTGTCCGGGCTGTTTCCTCGTCCATATTCCGGTAAGCCGTCTCCCGCTCCAGGAGCCTGCGCAGACCTGATTTGTCCTTTCTGTAAGGCAGCAGGGCGAACAGGATTCCCAGTGAGGTCCGAAAGATGCCCTTTTCTGTAGGCTCGTTGGCACATATCAGACGCATGGGATAATCCGCAAACCAGTTTTTCCATGTCTGGCTTTCTGAGCCTGGAGCTTCCGGGCCGAAATCCATCATGTCCATCAGGCTTCTGGGTCCGTTCCATTCTTCTGTGCCATGGTACAGACACAGGGTATAAACGGGGGCAATGCGGTCTTCTCTACGGAATTGTCCCAGGCGTTCTCCGGCATCCCCATAGACGGGAGAAGGCCTTTGGATAGCAGCATCTGCAGTACGGTTCTGAAGCCGCCCGGCAGCATCCGCGTCCCGGTTCTTTCTTTGGATTTGGCGGATCTGCTGACCGTATTCCCGGCAGTCGTAGTCCATGACCCGCCAGGGCATGGCATAGCTGATTTCACTTTGCGCCTCCACGGCCAGAAGCTTCAGCCATCCTCCGGAGAGCAGGCGCTTCTTGATGTCCCGGATACGGGGACCTTTTTGTCCGGCCTTTTCGTCAGGGGGATATAGTTCGGAAGCCTGCTCCAGATCTTTGACTTTCACCACCTGCCTGCCCCCGAAATAAAAACAGTTAAACAGATCCGCAAAGCGCATATTGTCCTCCAGATAGGACAGCAGCGCATCATTTTCCTTTCCCATAGGTTCCCTCCTGTTCCTTCAGGCAGGAAACACTCGAAATAATAAAGTTCCTGCCTTTTCCATCTCCTATAAAGTTCTCTTCTCGGTGAAAACAGCAGAAACGCCATTCAACTTTAGAAATACCGAATTTCAGATCGGAATACAGATCTCTCTGGTTCCACTGTTTTTAGAATAAGGGATAATTCAGGTTCTGTCAAGTGTATTTTCTTTTCGAACTGTTGTTTGTGTTGTTTTGTCGTTACTGTTCACAGGTGCCTCAGTTACTGTGAACGGAGTGAACAGTAACGTTTTGTTGTAACGGCAGACAGCCCTTACGGTTGATTCCGTTCACAGGTACATGCGAATAGCGGCAAAAGAGAAAGAGCTGCCGCAGGAAAGTACAAGCAGGCGGCAGCCCTGTAATTTTTGAAAGGATAGTTTATTGATGATAACTTAACGGTTTTTGGTATGGTTTTTATATATTTACTCGCCCAGATGCCAGATATCCTGGTTGTATTCCGCAATGGTGCGGTCGGAGGAGAAGAAACCGGCTTTGCTGATATTGATCAAAGCCCTTCTGGTCCAGTCAGAGGGATTCACGGCGTAATCGTTCAGGGCCTGGTTCTTGCGTACCACGTAGGCATTGAAGTCGGGCAGTGTCTGGAACCAGTCTTTGCTGATCAGCTCATGGCGCAGGCGGCCGAGATGCTCGCTGCTGCCCAGGGAGAGCATTTCCCTGCCGGTGAGGAAGTCCACGGCCCGGCGGATATTGGGGTCGCTCTCATACCATTCCCGGGCGCAGTAGCTTCCGTTTTCGTATCTGCGGATGACCTGGGCGCTGCTCTGGCCGAAGATATAGATATTTTCGCTGCCCACTGCTTCGGCTATCTCCACATTGGCTCCGTCCATGGTGCCCAGGGTCAGGGCGCCGTTCAGCATGAATTTCATGTTTCCCGTGCCGGAGGCTTCCTTGGAGGCCAGGCTGATCTGTTCCGAAAGATCGCAGGCGGGAATCATTTTCTCCGCGGCGGTTACATTGTAGTTCTCGATAAACACAATCTGCAGCCATTTGGATACTGCCGGGTCGGAGGCGATGACCTTTGACAGGGTCAGCAGCCCGTGGATGATATCCTTGGCAATGGTGTAGGCAGGGGCAGCCTTGGCGCCGAAGATTGCGGTAAGGGGTACCAGGGGCAGATGTCCGGCCTTGATCTCAAAGTACTGGTGGATCAGGTACAGGAGGTTCAGCTGCTGCCGCTTGTACTCGTGGAGCCTCTTGGACTGGATGGCAAAAAGGCTGTCCGGGGTCAGGGCAATATTCTGGGTGCGCTTCAGCCACTGGGCCAGGGCTTCCTTGTTGGCCTGTTTGATCTGGGCAAGTCTGTGGAGTACCTTTTCGTCGGAGGCGAAAGCAGCCAGTTTTTCCAGTTGGGAGGCATCCTTTTTGAAGCCGGGGCCGATAAGGCTTTCAAGGAAGGCAGTGAGCTCCGGGTTGCATTTCAGAAGCCATCTGCGGAAGGTGATGCCATTGGTTTTGTTGTTGAATTTTTCCGGATAGAGCCGGTAAAAATTGTTCAGCTCGCTGTTTTTAAGGATCTCCGTGTGGAGGGCGGCCACTCCGTTGGTGCTGTGGGTAAAGTGGATGTCCATGTGGGCCATGTGGATGGTATTGTGGGCGTCAATGATGGCGGTGGAGACATCGTCCACCTTTGTGCGTACAAGAACATCCAGTTTTTCGATTATGGGCATCAACTGGGGAACCACTGTCTCCAGGTAACGTCTGGGCCATTTTTCCAGGGCTTCCGCCAGTATGGTGTGGTTGGTGTAGGCGCAAACCTTTGTGACAATTTCCACGGCCTCGTCGAAGTCAATGTCTTTTTCGCACAGCAGCCGGATCAGCTCCGGAATCACCATGGAGGGGTGGGTGTCGTTGATCTGGACGGCAGCATAGTCATACAGGTCGTGAAGGTCGCTGCCCCGTTCCATGCATTCTTCCAGAATCATCTGTGCTCCGGCGCTGACCATCAGGTACTGCTGATAGATTCGCAGGAGGCGTCCGTTGTCGTCGCTGTCGTCTGGATAGAGAAACAGCGTCAGGTTTTTGGCGATGTCCGTCTTGTCAAAGGCGATGCCTTCTCCGATCAGGGACTGGTCCACGGTGTCTAAGTCAAACAGGTTCAGGAAGTTGGTGCGGCCTTCGTAGCCGGTGACAGCGATCCGGTAGAGTCTTGCGGTGTAGTCGGTTCCGGCCAGGGAGACAGGGTAGGTTTTCTCGGTTTTTACTGCCCAGTCATGGTCTCCAAGCCAGAAATCCGGCGTTTCGCTCTGAAGGCCGTTTTTGAAATTCTGATGGAAGAGGCCGCAGTGATACCGTAAGCCAATGCCGTCTCCGGGCAGGTTCAGGGTGGCTACGGAATCCAGGAAGCAGGCGGCCAGACGGCCCAGGCCGCCGTTGCCCAGACTGGGTTCGGGCTCCGTTTCTTCCAGTTCTGCCATGGATTTTCCGTGGGCTTCCAGGCAGTCCTTTACCTGGTCATAGAGCCCCAGATTGATCAGGTTATTGCTCAGAAGTTTGCCGATGAGGAATTCGGCGGAGATGTAGTAGAGCTTCCGGCCTTTTACAGGCAGGATGCGTTTCCGGCTCTCGGATTCCACGATGTGGAGCAGAGCTGTGTAAAGTTCCTCATAAGTGCTGTTTGCAATGTCTTTTTTGCAGTATCCGCTTAATGCGATTTCCATTTCTGTCATGATTCTATTCTCCTTTTTATGTGTGGTTGTTTTTGAGCCAATATAGCTTTTCAGGATGTTTCGGCCGTTTTCTGCCCGAAGATGCCGGGGGCTTTATGCCGGGGAAAGGTTCCCTATCAATATATGGGAGAACCTCTTTTATTATTTTTACCATATTTTTGAAAAGAATGCTTGTATAATGTCATCAAATTATTGTACAATCCTATCATCATAAAAGGGAAAAGGACGAAAGAAATGAAGGAAAACGGCAGGAAACAGCAGGATTTCGGAAGCGGCTATTATGAGACGAAAAAACATTCTGATACAATGTTTGCATACAATGTATATCCCTGCACCATTCCCGGGGATTTTACCTTTGTGCCGCTGCACTGGCAGGACAGCATGGAGATTATCTATGTGAAGCGGGGCAGGGGAATGGTGCAGGTGGACCAGGAGATGTTTCAGGCGGAGCAGGGGGATATTTTTCTGATTGCCCCGGGGCATCTTCATGGGATGCAGAGCCTGCCCAGGGAGAGTATGGTGTATGAAAATATTATTTTTGATCTCTCCTTTCTGGGAGGCGGCATTGATATCTGCAGCCAGAAATATCTGCAGCCCATGGTCAGCGGAAAGATCCGCCTGCCTGTGCGGGTGGGGAAGGGGGACGCCATGTACGGGCAGATGTCGGCCTGCCTGGATGCCGCGGACGGACTGTGTTCCGCCAGGCCTGTGGGCTATGAACTGGGGGTGAAGGGCAGACTGCTGTTGCTATTTTCCATGCTGTTCCGATACGGCACGGATTATGAGGATTGGGACAGGGAGGTGCAGAATGCGGAGAAGCTGAAACTGGTGCTCTCGAAAATCGAACGGGATTATGGTAAACAATTGACGGTGAAAGACGGGGCGGATGTGTGCGGATACAGTGAGAGTCATTTTATGCGGTGGTTTAAGGAGGCCACGGGGAGGAGCTTCGGGGGATATCTTATCGAATATCGTCTGGAGAAGGCGGCTTATGCCCTGAGGAACAGCGGCGATACGGTGTTGGAGATTGCGGAGCAGACTGGGTTTGAGAATCTGTCCAATTTTAACCGGCTGTTTCGGAAACGGTTTGAGATGACGCCCAGTGCATTCCGGAAGGGAGGGTGAAGGGCAGCACACTGGCCCCGGAAAATCATACAGGACAGGGCGGCCGCGGAATTTTCGTGCAAAATGGGTCCGAAAACATCCCGCGGAGATTCCCGGGAGCAGTCCCCCGGAATGCGCCATGTCCTGTATATAAATGAACGGGTAAAGGAGGAACCTGCAATGGTGCGGAACTCAGCGTCTGCGCAGGGTAAAGCCGCCCACCAGCTGCTTCAGCACGGCGGCCTGGTTGGAGAGTTCCTCACTGGTGGCGGCGCTTTCTTCTGCGGTGGCGGAGTTAGACTGCACTACCTCGGAAATCTGGCTGACAGCCAGGGTCACCTGATTGATGGAGCCGGTCTGGCGCTCTACCGCCTCGGCCATCAGGTCCATTTGTTCCGCGGCCTGACCGGCCAGTTCCACCACCCGGGATACGGAAGAGGTGACGCTTGTAACAGCTTCCCCGCCGCTGCTGACCGCCTGGATGGAGCGGTTGATCAGTTCCATGGTGGCCTTGGTGGCCGCATTGGATTTGGAGGCCAGTTCCCGGACCTCATTTGCCACCACTGCAAAGCCTTTGCCTGCTTCGCCTGCTCTCGCAGCTTCCACGGAGGCGTTCAGGGCCAGGATATTGGTCTGCAGGGCGATGTCTTCAATGGTGTCAATGATGTGCTTGATCTCATTGGAGGTAGCGGTGATCTGTTCCATTGCCCGGTTCAGTTCCTGGATATTTTGGTTGCTTTCCATCAGCTGAGCCTGGGCGCCGTCCACTGCGTTTTTGGTCTGTTCGGACAGATGTGCCGTTTTCTGGGCGTCCTTATCCATATCCGCCAGGGTGCCGGAGAGCTCAACCACCGCACTGGCCTGCTCCGTGGAACCCTGGGAAAGAGCAGTGCCGGAAGCAGCCACCTGGGCGGAGCCGTTGGAAACCCGGCGGGTTGCCTGGGCGATGCCTCCCAGTGTGTGGTTCAATTTTTCGTTGATGGTTTCCAGATCTTCCCGAAGGGTCTGGAAATCTCCGGGATAACTGGCCTGAAGGCTGTCCGCGGTGAGGTCGCCGTTGGCAATGCCGCTGAGAATGGCGCCCATTTCCGCAAGCATGCCCTGGAAGGTTTCCACCAGATGGGCGGTGGAGTCGGACAGAATGCGGGTTTCGTCCTTTGTGGTCACCTGGGGAAGGGGACTTTTCAGGTCGCCTTCGGAAAGGGCGTGAAGGCGATTGGCGCATTTCACAATGGGGCCGGTGAAGGAACGGCATACAGGGGCGGAAATCAGGATCACCAGAAGGCAGAGCACCAGGCCCGCCGCCGACTGGATATTGTTGCCCACATAGGCATAGTGCAGAAATTCGTCTTCGCTGATGGTAACGCCTACACTCCAACCGTCTGTGCCTGGGATGGGGGCGTAGCCCTGAATGTATTTCGTATTGTCTTCAGGATAGGTATAGGTATCCACACCCCGCTCGCCGGCAATCATTTTCTGTTCAATGGAGCCCAGTTCCTGAATGTATTTGTCATTGGGATTGGAGGCCATTTCCCGCACCAGGTTTTCCTGACTCAGGACTTCCTCTTCCTCCAGGGCAGCAATGGTAGTGCCTTCCCGGTCAAGTATGTAGGCGTCTCCCTCTTCTCCGATCTGTATCTCGCTGATGATGGACTGCAGAAGGTAAGTATCACACTGAAAATATACCACACCCTGGACTGTGCCGTCTGCGGTCACCGGGGCGGATACCACCATGTATCGGTCGTTTCCCTCCACATAAGGGGAGGACATGTAACTTTCTCCCTGAAGCGCCGCCTGGAAGAACGGTTCTCCGGAGATATCCGTACCATGAACCGCATCTTTTCCCTGGGCATCCGCCATGCCTCCGAACCGCATGTAATATGCGTCCACCTTTGTCTGCAGAAAGGCCTGCTTCTCGGCATCGCTATACTCGGCGGAGGTGAGAATGGGGGAAGCGGCAATCTCCGCGATGGTCAGGGTGTAGGTAGAAATCATGTTCTGGGCGGCCAGGGCGGCCAGATCAGTGGTTTCGGTGAGGGTCTTTTCCAGGGCAGTCAGGGTGGAATTGCGGGAGATGGCCGTGCTCAGGGCTACGTTGACTGCAGATACGCCAAGTGCGGCGAGGATCACCAGGAGCATGATTTTGGTATGAATCTTTTTCATCGTTCTTTACGGCTGCTTTACGGCAGCGTCAGCCTCCTTTTCTGGTTTCTGCTGTGTTCCGGGGACGGTTTTCCGGGGCTTTGTTTCAGAGACGCGTCCCTGCGGAAAGGGCAGGAAGATTATCCCTTTTATTTTACACAGGATTGAAAGAGATTGCAAGGTCTGCCGCAATGTTTTTGAGTGAAAATCAAGGCGGTCCGGCGTGGGCAGGAGCTCTATCACTTCGTATAGATCGTGAGCAGCAAATCGTCTTCCGCCCCTCTGAAACAAATATCCGAAAAATCATTCCCCCATGTCTTCCTGCATTCAGCCAGCAGTTCGCTGAGTACCTTCTGATGCAGCGCCTGCGGCACGTCTACCTGATCCGAAAATCCGCGTCCGCAGAACCTTGGCAGAAATCCATCCTTCAAAGCAGTCTCATAAATATTGCCCCTTTCGATCAGCTTTTCCTCTCTGCCTTCAAAGAGAGTGCTGCAGTATCCCTCCCGGTCAAATTTCCAACTGTATTTTGTGGGAAATACCCCTTGTGCCGTCAGTCGTTCCCAGTACCGGGAATAAAGCTGATTTACTACCTGGTTATAAAGTGTATTATCAAATACATTATCCCGGTTTTTTCCGGGGCGGTCTTCCCTGCAGAGAAAATGCCCACCCTTCTTCAGCACCCGATAGATTTCGGAAACCACCTTTTGGGGATTGGAGATCAAATGAAGCATGCTGTCTGCCACAACGGTATCAATGCATTCGTCTCTTAATGGTATATCAAGTGCATTTATACGGCAAAGTGTTACATTGCTCAGAGATATACTGTTATATTCGGCCTTTTTCTGCAAAATGGACAGCATTTTATTGGAAATATCCCCCGCAATTATCCGGGTTCCCTTTGCCGCGCAGGGCACTGTCAGAGAGCCGTCTCCACAGGCTAGATCCAACAAAATACCATCCCCGGTAAGCAGGGCGGCCTCCCCTGCAAACAGATCGTCTCTTTCCTCAATCAGATGCCGACGCTCTCCCGAATAAGTCTCCCCGATCTCTTCATAGCCGATATACTTATCCCCGTCTCCCTCCGTGACCATATCCGGCATGTCTGACAGCTGCCAGATCTTGTCCTGATAAGGTACCGTGTGCCCGCAGCTGCAGACCGGCAGTGTTATTGTGTTTTTACATTTCGGACATAGGAACATTCCTTTTTCCTCCTTATTTCCAGACCCAAACGGTCTAATACATGCTTTTGACTCAAATATCATTATATTATACTTTCTGCAAACTTACAATTCTTTTCAGAAGACAGCACTCTCTAACTATGGGTGAAAATCTATCTTGTAAAATTTGTAAAAATATTATAAACTGATTATGAAAACGATGAGAACACCTGCTTTCCTGGATTCGGTTTCAGTCAGTGCCCGGGTTCGGCGGCAGGGTGGTTTCGCAGACAAGGCTTCAAGTTATTACATAAGGAGGAAAACATGAGTTCAAAAGCAGAAAAACACTCTATTCCCATCGTATTGATTCCCCTGTGCGGCACGGAGGAGCTTTCCAGTAAAATCGAGTATTATCTCCGGGAGACCTACAACAAAGAGGAATGCCATGTGGTGAATTCCCAGATTGTCCGCTTTTCCACAGGGGACGGAAAGGCTGTACTGGAGGACACTGTCCGGGGCGCGGACGTGTATATCCTGATGGACGTGGGAAATTACGCATGTTCTTACCAGATGTATGGCCAGACTGTGCCCATGTCTCCGGACGAGCATTTTCAGAACCTGAAAAGAACGGTTTCCGCCATCGGAGGCAAGGCTTACCGGATCAATGTCATTTCGCCTCTGTTATACGCCAGCAGGCAGGACAGACGGATTTCCAGAGAGTCTCTGGACTGTGCCATGGCGCTGCGGGAGCTTGAAAATGTAGGCGTGAAGAATATTACTGCTTTTGATGTTCATGATAACAGGGTGGCCAACGCGGTGCCTTATAACGGGTTTGATGATCTGTTTCCCATTTATCAGGTGATCAAGGCTATCAAGAAAAATTATCCGGATATTACGTTTACAGAGGAGAATTCCATCTTCATCTCCCCGGACCTGGGCGCAACCACCAGGAATTATAAATATACCAACGAACTGGGTCTGGATATGGGGATTTTCTATAAGCGCAGATCCAGAACCAAGGTGGTGGGCGGCAATTATGTGGTAGATGTGCATAAATATATCGGACCCAGTGTGAAAAATAAGGACGTGTTCATTGTGGATGACATGATCTGTTCCGGCACCACCATGCTGGACGTGGCCAAATACTGCAAGAAACAGGGGGCGAAGCGGGTTTTTGCCATAGCCACCTTTGCTCTGTTTACAGAGGGCATTCAGAAGTTTGACGAGGCCTACAAAAAGAATGTGATGGAGGCCGTGTTTATTACGAATGCGTCTTATAGAAGGGATGAAATCCGCAATGCCCCCTGGTACAGGGAAGTGGATATCACAAAATATATTGCCATCTATATCAATTCCGTGAATGCGGGAAAATCTATTTCCAAGCTTCTGGATCCCCATGAGAAGATTCATCGTCTTCTGGATAAGGGATGAATGATTATGCGCTTTTTCTCTGTCGCCTGGATAGGAGCAAATAGAGCAAAAACCAAAGCAGACAATGAACGACAAGAATAAGAATATCTTTTACCGCCGCTGTTCCGCTGCCGGCTGACAAGTCCATAATTCCCTCGAATGTTGCCTGGGAGGGGACAAGGTAGCAGACTGCGGAAAGAAGCGGCGGGCATGTTCCCACAAGAAATCGCAGGATTGGTACAGCCATAAACAGCAGCATAACGATTTTGATATAAACCACGCCAACCATCAGCCCGCCGGAAGCTCTGCCAATGAATACGCCTGTCAATGCTGCAACAAATGCGGAAAGCACAATCAGCATCAGCATGAGAGCTGCGTTTTGCAGAGAGAGCCGGAAGCAGATACAAACCGTAATCGTGGAGGACAGGCACCCGCAGATAAATCCGACAAAGAGTTTTTGCATGATATACTGGCTGTGCGTCATTGGCAGAATCTCGTTGATCAACGCAACGCCGTCCTCCTTTTCCGAAATCATGTTCATTGCGTTAAAGGTGCATCCCATAAACATGGCGACAATCAAGGTAACAGCAATCAGCATATCCTGAAATCCGGCCATCACATTGGGACGCTCTAAAATGTGTACCTCTGTCTGGCCGGTGGTATTTCGCTGTTTGTACAGGTCAGGGAGCGTGTCGGCGGTCTGGCGAAAGATATCCAGTTCGTCGCCGGAAAGAATTGTTTTGATGCCGCTTCCGTCAGCTTTCACACCGATTAGATTGGTAGACGGCTCTTTGACTGCGTCTGTCAGTTCTTCTGCCGTCGGATAAGCTGTCACCGAGCCATACCGATTCAGCCATGTAAGGGTTTGTGTCGGCAGATCGCCTTTCAGAACTCCAAAATGCAGTTCGCCCAGAGCAGAAAAGTCGATTGCGCCCACAAACTGCAGAGCTGCCGCAGCGACAATGGGTAAAAGAAAAGTCATCAGGCAAAACCTGTCATGCAATACGCTTTTCAGTTGGTAACGTAAACCTTTCATATTCAGCCCTCCTTTTTCATTTCTCTGCGGAACACGCGCTGTACGCCTGCAAGCAATACCGCGATTGCGGCCACACATCCCGGATAATAGACAACGCTCTTTGAGGGAGTTCCGAAGTAAGCATTTTTCAGACCCATATAAATATGATAAAATGGATGAAAGGAAATCCAATCCAGTTTTACCGCCGTGTTTGCAGACAAAAACACAGGCGTTGCCACAAAAATGGCAATCAGAAGATAGGCCAGTGTAAACTGCCGGAAGTCTTTTAGTAGCAGGGCGCAAATCAGTCCGGTCAGGGCCATAATCAGGGACAGAAGAGCCGTTTGAAGCAACACCCCGGGCAATATGGATGCGGTATCCCGCAGTCCTACATTCAGCACGGTAAGCAGTATTGCAAAGACCAGATCGGACAGCAGAAAGATTACCAGTTTGGACAGGAGAAACAGGTTTTTTTGTAAGGGCAGAATGGCATGAACACGGATAACGCCCATACTCTTTTCTTTGAACAATACAGCAGCAATCCCTAAAAATCCGACAGCGGCAATTTCAAAAAACAGGAGTTCACAGGTGATCTCTTTCCTGGCCTTTTGCTCCGGCGTATTGGAGCCAACTACCTGGGCCCTGCCATTCCCCGACGGCTGCAGGAGAGAAAGCGCGTAGTCGGCCCGGTGGCGGTCAGCCTGTTCTGTTCCCTCATAGAATACAAGCCGGGGCTTTCCGGCGCTTGCATCAATGCCGACACCATTGGTATCATCAAGCAAAACTGCGTCAAGAGCTTCTTTTGAAGAAACCCGCTGAATCAGCGGGGAAACCGTTGCCTGTGTTCCTGCCGGGTCATACAGGTATACATTGTACAGACTGGCATCCATGAACCTGATATAGCCAAAGTTTACATACAGAGTGTAAAGAACCAAAAAGCCCAGCGACATAAGGAAGAATTTTCCGGAAACCATCATCCGGCAATCTTTTTTTAACAGAGCACAAAGACTTTTCCACATCAAGACAACCCCCTTCCTGTGTACTGGATAAACATATCCTCCAACGTCGGCTCCTGGGAATGGATACTGATAATCTCGTCATGCGCAAAGGGAATGCCCGTCTTAAGCTCCGGGGCCTCAATCGTCTTTTCTTCCCGTCGCCCCTGATACAGATAGTTAATTATGACGCGGTGATTGCTGTTGCGTTCTTTTAAGTTTCCTGGAGTGTCCAGTGCCTTGATTTCGCCATCCGCCATAAAGGCCACCCGGTCACACAGCAGATCGGCATCCAACATATTGTGGGTAGTTAAAAATACCGTTGTGCCCTTTTTTCGTTCTTTTTCAATAATTTTACGAAACAGGACAGCGCCGGACGGGTCAAGCCCACTGGTGGGTTCGTCCAAAAACAGCAGTTTGGGATTGCTGATCAGCGCCCGTGCCATGCTTGCCCGCTGCCGCATTCCTTTTGAGTAGGAAGAGACCGGCTTTTTGAAGAAGTCAGGCTTAAACTCCAATTCCTCCAAAACTTCTTCAATACGCCGCAGCTGCTCCCTGGGATAGAACGAAGAGAAATATTTGAGATTATCTACAGCACTCAAATTGGCGTACAGATAGGGAAACTCAAACAAAACGCCGATTTTCTGAAAAAACGCCTGGGTATGCGCCGCAGAAATGTCCTGCCCGAACAGGGACACTCTGCCGCCGTGTCCTTTCAAAATCCCGGTCAGGATTTTCTGGGTTGTTGATTTCCCGGAACCGTTGGGCCCCAGAAAGCCAAAGATTTCCCCATCTTCCACAGTGAAGTCCAGACCGTGCAGGGCCTGTTTGTCTTTGCTGTAGGAGAAAGTCAGATTTTTTACTTCAATCATTCGTCATCACCCCATTTCCCATGCTGCTTCTTTTCCTGCTCCCGCCTGCTCCACCACTTCACAAACTTCATCTTGAAGGGGATAGAGACTGCCAGTACCGCCGCAATCAACAGCCACCAGTACCATTCCAAACCGAAAAACATCATAAAAATTCCCTCCTTTGTCTGTGAGAGCTGACTGCCCTCCTGTTGACATAAAGGTAGGAAAATGCGGTGAAGCCGGCGTGAAGTCGGTGTGAAATTGGCGTGAAATCTTCAACAGGAAACGGCCCTGCCTTTGCGTAAAAGCAGAGCCGTTTATAGAAAGCACAGTTTAACTGACGGTTGGAATCGAGAAATAAAACTCTACGCCATCGGAACAGTTCTTTACGCCGAAGTCCAGTTGCTGCATGGACAGAATCTGTGCAACAATAGCAAGACCCAGTCCGGAACCGCTGTATTTGGAGTTGCTGTCCCGGTAGAATTTCCTCCAGATTTTTGACAGGTTCTCCTGCGGAATTCCGGGGCCTTGATTGTAGATGGAAAAGTGCAATATTCCGGACTGTTCCAACAGGGATAATTTCAAAGCCCCTCCCGGCCGCACATTTTTCCTTGCGTTGACGATCAGATTGTCTAAAACCTGCTCCATACGGGTCTTATCCGTATAGACGTAAGCCTTGTGTTCCGGGAGTTCATAGCGCAGTTCAAAATTTGCGTTTGGCACGTCGATCAATAGCCGCCCGGCCACGGTTTCCAGAAATTCCACAAAGTCAAACCGTTCCGGGATAAGCCGGGAAGCTCCGGTTTCCAGAGCGGATAAATCTAAAAGAGTTGTTATCAGTCCGCTCATTCGTTCTGTTTCCGCTATGATGATCTCCGAATATTTCTGCTTTTTGGCCTGGTCAGGCTCGTCCTGCAGACCCTCGGCATAGGCGCGGATAACACCCAGAGGAGTTTTCATCTCATGGGAAAGCTGGTCAGTCAGCTCTTTGCGCTCGGCCAGTAACCGTCGCTCCTGCTCAACATCTTTTTCAAGCTGTATATTTGCCGCTTCCAATTTTGCAAGTGTCTGCTGCAGATTGTCAGCCATCGTATTGAGGCTTAGGGCTAATTCCCCAAATTCGTCATTGGTCGTAATTGTGCATGGGGCGGAAAAATCCAGTTTTGCCATCTTCCGGGCCGTTTGGCTGAGTCTGGAAACGGGCTTTGAAATAAAGTGCCCCATTAACAAATCCACAACAAGGACAATGGCAATCACAAAGGCAAACCAAAGGGCAAGTGAAAGATCAGGCTCAATTTCCAACTTGGTCGAAAGGATGTATGAAAGGATGAGCAGAATACCGGCCAGTTTGGAAACCATCAGTATTTTTTTGCGGACTGTACGAAACGTAAAATTATCCTTTAATTTCATACTGCTGCCTCGAATTTATAGCCGGAACGAATGAGCGTAACGATATGTTTTCCCTCGCTGCCTAATTTCTGCCGCAGGGTTTTGATATGCGTGTCTATGGTCCGGGTAGTTCCCTCAAAGTCATAGCCCCAAATCCGGTTCAGCAGTTGGTCACGGGTGAAAATCTGCCCGGGATTTATCATGAAGAAATACAGCAGTTCGTATTCCTTATGGGTGAGCGTGATTTCCTGCCCGTCGATAAATACTTTGTGAGAGGAAGGGACCACTGTTATTTTCCCGAAGCTCAATGCTTCCAAAGGAACGGAGGAAGAACGGCGGAGCAGGGCATTTGCCTTTGCAAGCAGCACCTTGGGGCTGAAAGGTTTTGTCATGTAGTCATCGGCTCCATAGTCATAGCCTTTTAGTTTATCGTCCTCACCACCCCTGGCGGTCAGCATGATAATGGGGAGATTGCTCATTTCTCTTGCCAGTTTACAGACCGAAAAACCGTCCAGATGCGGCATCATAATATCCAGTATCAGTAAATCCATAGGATTATTTTTCAATATCATCAGAGCGTCTACGCCGTCATCTGCCGTAAAACAGATATGACCGCCGCGATGAAAGTACGCCGCGATGATATCCTGCATATTCTTTTCATCTTCAACGATCAATATATTTGCCATAAAACAAACCTCCCTTCATTAACGCGCTGCTCCCATCTGTCAGACACAGCCTGCTTTGCAGCAGCTTCTTTAGTCGTAATGTAGTCCGCCATAATACCTTTGCCACATATTATACTTCCTTTGGTCGAAGAATACAAATCAAATTGGCAAGGATGCAACCGTGCTGCCTGCCGCATGGGGAGAAGAGGAAGCCATTGCCTGGGGAACCATCTGTAAATGGTGCCAGAAGGTAACAGTTCAGCGCCCTGTCTGAACTGTTACGCCAGAAGAACAGAATCCGGGTAAGCAGAAAACAATGGTTGGAGGAGTGCGGGCAGACAGACTGGAAACCAACAGGTAAGATAAAAGGCCTGTACCCCATTGGATAGCTGCGGGAGGACGGAAATGGCTTGCCATGTTTTCCTGTTGATGTTAGAATGGATTTGCGGGTGAGAGCAGACCCGGTTTGTATACTCGTGAGCGCATTCATATGCCATTTTCTGTTCTACATCCCGGAAGCGCTCACTGGTTATAAAATTTCAACTGGCAAATGTTTTTGCTCGTGAGTATAAAATAGCGGAAGCAGGAAAAGGAGATGGCTGAAATGAATTTATGTAAGCCTGTGTGCATAGCGGAAAACAAAAAGGCCAATGTGGTTATCGTGGCCAGGGCGTATCATCGGGGAGCGGAGATTTTGGCGGAATATCTGGGGAAAATCACGGATGCAGTGTTCCGGATTCAGGAGACCTCCACTGTAGATCCCAGTATTGTATTGAAATACGGGGAGCATGGAAAAGACGGTTTTTCCTATCGGATTTTCGACAAAGATATCGTAATAGAGGCAGAGAATGAACAGTCTATGGTGTATGCCGTATATGACTGGCTGGAGAGAGTGGCGGGGTGCCGATATTATTCCCGGGCCTGTGAATTTGTCCCCTTTGATGCCAATTTGACCGTATGCTTTGAGGAATACCGGTTTTCGCCCGTTCTGGAATACCGGGAAATTCTTTACCGGGATTACGGGGATCCGGCATTTGCGGAAAAGCATAAGATCACGCCCGGCTCCAGACGGGATGAGAACTGGGGATTCTGGTGCCATTCCTTTTATACCCTCTGCCCGCCGGAGGAATATTTTGAGGAGCATCCGGAATATTTTTCCCTCCATGAGGGCAGGCGGGTGGGGGAGAAGGCGCAGCTGTGTCTCTCCAACCCGGAGGTCTTTGAGATTGTATTGGGCAATTTGAAAAAACATATGGCCCAGAAGCCCGGCGCCAGATATTGGTCCGTGTCTCAAAATGACAACGGGGCGTACTGCCGGTGCGAAAAATGTCGGGAAACAGACGAGAGGGAAGGCTCTCCAATGGGGTCTGTCCTGCACTTTGTGAACCGCCTTGCCGCACATTTTCCGGATAAGGTTATTTCCACACTGGCCTACTGGTATACCAGAAAGGCGCCTGCAACCATCCGCCCTGCAGAGAATGTTCACATCATGCTCTGCAATATTGAGGCGAACAGGGGACTTCCCATTGAGAGGGACGAAAGAAGCGCAGGTTCCCGTCAGGAATTGTTGGATTGGAAAGAAATCTGTGAAAACTTGTATTTGTGGGATTATTGTATTCAGTTCCGCAACCTGGTGAGTCCCTTTCCCAATCTGCGGGTACTGGGGCCGAATATCCGCTTTTTCACGGAAAACCATGTCCGTTCTCTGTTCAGCCAGTGTAACCGGGAGATCGGGGGAGAGTTCCACGAGCTGCGGGGGTATCTGCTGGCAAAGCTTATGTGGGATCCCCAGGCGGACGAGGAGGCGCTGCTGACTGATTTCCTCCAGGGCTATTACAGGCAGGCGGGTCCGCTGATCCGGCAGTATATTGACCTGATTCACCGGGAGATGGAGAATGCGGGCGGAGAGCTGAATATTTTTGGAGGGCCTCTGGATGCCCGGGATACCTGGATGCGGGAGGAGCTTTTCCGGCAGTACGAGGCCTTGTTTGAGGAGGCCGTCCGCATCACGGAAGGGAATCCGGAGGTTCAGTTCAGGGTGAAAACAGCCGCCCTGCCTGTATACTATGCGGGAATCGTTCTGGAATACGGCGATTGGGAGGAAAAAGTACGGAGAATTGTAAAGTTCGCGGAACAGGCACGGAAAACGGGCCTGGTTATGGTGGAGGAGTGGAAAATAACCGTAGATAAATTTGTCACGGATGCCATGGCAAAAGCAGGAGATGTTCATAAGGAGGAGCAAGCATGAAAAAGTTTTGGAAAGGATTGGTATTGTTGGCTGTAACGGCTTCCGTTTCCGCCTGCAGCGGAAAGACGGGGGAAACAAAGGAAGGGGAGACTGCCTCGGTTGGTTCGGAACAGGAAAACCAGGAGCAGGCCGGAGAAAACGGGCAGGAGACCCAAAACGGGGGGGCTGACGGGGAGAGTGAAAGCCAGGAGCCGGAAAACACCTATACGAATTTAAATGAATTCCAGGCCACGGCTCTGGACGGAAGCACGTTTACCCAGGAGGATTTCGCGGATAAGGACCTGACATTGATCAATTTCTGGGCTTTGTCCTGCAGGCCCTGTATTGCGGAAATGCCGGATCTGGCGGAACTGGAAAAGGCCCTGCCGGACAATGTGCAGCTGATTACGGTGTGCCTGGACGGCGGAGGCAGCGAGGAACTGGTGGAATATGTGTTGGAGGAATCCGGATTTGAGGGGATCACTCTGGTATGGGGAGACGGAGATCTGGTGACCTTGAGCAGTGAACTCCGCTATACGCCCACAACGGTATTTGTGGATGCAGAGGGGAATATGGCAGGAGATATCGTAGTGGGCGGAAAGGAGAACCTGTCAGAATTTTATTCACAGCGCATCAACGATATCCTGACGGGTATGGGAAAGGCGGAAATCAGCATTGGAACAGAAGAATGACGGCAGACAGATTAAAATATTACGGCTCTGCGTGCTTCTGGTTGCTTTGGTCTTGATGGGAATCGGACTGGGCAGACAGGAACAGGCGGAAGTGTTGGGAAAGGCGGTGCGGATATGCCTGGAATGCATCGGAATCGGCTGAAAGGCAGGATTTCCAGACAGCGGGTTATTCAACTGGCGGCAGCGGTGCTGTTTAACGGGTATGTTATCGGCTTCGGGAAGGGGCGTATTTTCACGGGGAAGAGCAAGGCCATATGCGTTCCCGTGCTGAACTGTTATTCCTGTCCCGGGGCACTGGGGGCCTGTCCCATCGGCGCGCTGCAGGCCTCCCTGGGGGGCATGAAGCATCATTTTCCTTTTTATGTACTGGGCATGCTGATGCTGTTCGGCATTGTCCTTGGGCGGGTGGTCTGCGGCCTGCTGTGCCCTTTCGGCCTGGTGCAGGATTTGCTGCATAAAATTCCCCTTCCCAAGTGGAAAGTGCCCAAAAAGATCGATCAACCCGCCAGATATCTGAAATATGTGATTCTGGCAGTCCTGGTGATTCTGCTTCCGGCCTTTGCGGTGACGGAGACAGGGGTGACGCCGCCTTATTTCTGCCAGTACCTCTGCCCGGCGGGAACCCTGGAGGGCGGCATTCCCCTGCTGCTTGCGGACTCAACGCTCCGGGAGATTGCAGGGGCGCTTTTTCAATGGAAACTGGGGGTGATGGCAGTGATTCTCGGGGCCTGCACGGTGATTCACCGCCCCTTTTGCAGATATCTCTGTCCCCTGGGAGCGTTTTATTCGGTGTTCAACCGGTTCAGCTTTTATCAGATGAATCTGGATGCCTCCAAATGCGTGGGCTGCAAAAAGTGTGAAAAGGTCTGCCCCATGGCGGTGGAGGTGACAAAGAACTGCAATGATCCGGAATGTATCCGCTGCGGAAAGTGCAGGGAGGTATGTCCCGTTCAGGCCATATCCTCGGGATTTCGGCCGAAGGAAGCCTGCGGCAGTCTGGGAGGTACAGAGAAATGAGAAAACCAAAGATGATTCTGGAAGGGGTGCTTACGGTGGAAAACCGGGCGGAATTGGAAAAGGTTTTGCAGAGCGCATTTATTTTTCGAAAAAAGAATGCGGTAGAACAGAGACTACTGGAGATATAGAATACAAAATGAGTATCTATAGAAAAATCAAAGGAGGAAGGGCATGTTGAAGTTCTGCTATGTAACAGATAAGAATTTCGAGGAAATATTTGAGGTTTCTGCCAAATATGAGCAATGGGAATATGTAAAGCATCACATCTTTGATATGGTGAATAATTATGTGGCTGTGGTGAATGAAGCCTATCTTCCCATACCGTTCCTGGTGTATGAAGACAGCAAAGTGACAGGATATGTCCAGGTAAACTGCAATGGGGAAAGCTATGAGATCTGCAAGTTGATTGTGCATGAATCAGAGCAGAATAAGGGATACGGAACGAGAATTCTGTCAGAGATGATGAAGTGGATTTCTGTCCGGTTTGGCCGGGGAACGGTAACCGGGACCTATAAGGCTTCGAATCTGGCGGCGGATAAATTGTTCTTAAATGCCGGTTTTGACAGGGAGGTCACTGATGGGGAAGTGACGGCGTCCAGGAAACTGCACTGCTGTGAGACAGCGCTGTCGGACAGCGAATTTGAAAAGATACCATATGCTGCCGTTGGTGAATTTACCGCAAAGATAAGGGAAGCAAAAAAATATCCTGAAAGTATCATTGGAGATGAAAAAGGGATTCATTTCGAGAAGATCCATGGGGAACATGCCAGGAAGATCATCGCAATGGAGCTGCTGAAAACACAGGAGGGTTATGTGATGCCTTTTGTGGATTCTCTGGCGCAATCTTACAGTGATTTATTTGAAGAAGAAATTACGGTGACTTATGCTTTGTGCCATGGCCCGAATCCGGTTGGCCTGGTGGAAATACGCTATGTAAAAGGGGAAGGTTTTCCTGTTTTCCAGGAGAAGATGGTATATGAGCTGTTCCGGATATTGGTGGATAAAGAATATCAGAAAAAGGGATATGGCACTGGGGCGATTCAGCTGTTTCTGGATTATGTGAAAAGGAAGCCCTTGGGGGATGCGGACGCTGTGGTGGTCTCTGTGGTGGAAGGGAACGAAGTGGCATTGAAATTGTATGAACGATTTGGATTCCAAATTATCGGCCGGGATAAATATGAGCATATTGCTTTGGGTCAGGATCTGCGTATCCATTGATCCCTGGGGAAAAATGGTAACAGTTCAGACAGCTCCTCTCGCGAAGCCAATAATTGCAATTTTGCGAGACTTACGAAAAACGGGGAGGATTGCCGGGAACAGGAGGACAGCCGTGAGAATCATCAACCTGATGGAGAATACAAAAGGGGCGGAAGGATGTGTGTGGGAACACGGACTAAGTTTCTATATTGAGACGAAAAAGCATAAACTTCTGGCAGATACCGGGGCATCGGAGGCCTTTCTCAAAAATGCTGTAGTTTTGGGCATTGATCTGCGCCGGGTGGACACGGTGATTCTAAGCCACGGACATTATGACCACGGGGGCGGGTTGGCGGCTTTCGCCGTGCTGAATCCCAGGGCAGGGATTTGGATGCACCGTGGGGCAGGGGAGGCCTATTACCATAAAAACGAGCAGATGGAAAAATACATCGGCATTTCCCCGGAGGCAGGGAGCCTTACCGGGATAGAGTGGGTGGAGGGAGACAGGCGCATTGACGACGAGCTGTTCCTGTTTGGCCGGGTATCCGGAAGGCGGCTGTGGCCCGAAGGTAACCGGGAGCTGATGCGGAAAGCAGGAGACGTCTTCCGGCAGGACGAATTCCTCCATGAGCAATATCTGGTGGTGGAGGAGAACGGGAAAAGGGTTCTGGTTTCCGGCTGCGCCCACAACGGGATTCTGAATATTCTGGACAGATACCGGGAGATCTTCGGGGATATGCCGGAGGCGGTGGTCAGCGGCTTCCACATGAGCAGAAAGTCCGGCTATGGGGAGCGGGACCTGGCGCTGATTCGGGAGACAGCCAGAGAGCTGAAAACACTGGACACCAGGTTTTATACAGGGCACTGCACAGGGGAGATACCCTTTCAGGTGATGAAGGAGGAGATGGGGGAGCAGTTGAGGTATGTGCACTGCGGGGAGGAAATCCGTCTGCCTTTCTGATTCCGTATATCCGGCAGCCTTGACGGCTGACAGACAGGGCGCGTGGAGAATGCTGAAACTGGTTAAAATCGGACATGCCGCAAAGTGAAAAGACGACAATTTATAAAAAAGAAAAAATCAAGAAAAAACCGCTTAAATCAACAAAAAAGGCAAAAGAAATTAAAAATATATCAATGTAAAGCCTTAAATTAACACTTGCATTATCTTAAAATCTGTGTTACGATTTTAAAATCGGCAGCACAGATTTTTTGCTGTCTGAATAGCAGATATCCGCCGGGCAGTGTCCGGGGCGGCAGACAGGCTTATGGGTTGACAGCATGTCCCGGGCCGTCCGGGAACGCCAGAGCGACAAAGGCCATGCCCGCGGGAAGGGAAAGGAATGGAAGAGAATGAAGGAAACAGATATCAGCAGAAAATACGGCAAAACCTACCATATGCCCCCGGAGGTGACTTACGACTGGGTGAAGAAGGATACCATAGAGAAGGCCCCTGTCTGGTGCAGCGTGGACCTGCGGGACGGCAACCAGGCTTTGATTGATCCCATGCCTCTTGAGGATAAGCTGGAGTTTTTTGAATTACTTGTGAAAATCGGATTCAAGGAGATCGAGGTGGGCTTTCCTGCCTCTTCCGATACGGAATACAATTTTATCAGGGCCCTCATTGAGCGGAATATGATTCCTGAAGATGTCACGATTCAGGTGCTGACTCAGGCTCGTGAACACATTATCCGCAAGACCTTTGAGGCGGTGAAGGGCGCTCCCCATGCGGTGGTGCATCTCTACAACTCCACCTCCGTGGAGCAGAGGGAGCAGGTTTTTAAAAAGGATAAGGAGGCCATCAAGCAGCTGGCCGTGGATGGGGCAAAGCTTTTGAAGGAGATGGCGGAGGAGACGGAGGGGAACTTTACCTTTGAATACAGTCCGGAGAGCTTTTCCCAGACAGAGCCGGAATACGCTCTGGAGGTCTGCAATGCGGTGCTTGACGTGTGGCAGCCGGACAGTGACCACAAAGCTATCATCAATCTGCCCACCACGGTGCAGGTGGCCATGCCCCATGTGTTCGCCTGTCAGGTGGAATACATGCACAGGCATATGAAATACCGTGAAAATGTGATCTTAAGCGTTCATCCCCACAATGACCGGGGCTGCGGTGTCAGCGATGCGGAGTTCGGCATACTGGCCGGGGCTGACCGTGTGGAAGGGACTCTTTTCGGCAACGGGGAGCGCACGGGCAATGTGGATCTGGTGACCGTAGCCATCAATATGATGTGTCACGGTGTGGACAGCGGACTTGACTTTTCCAATATTATGCAGGTGCGGGAGGCCTACGAGCGCTTTACGGGCATGCAGGTACACGAGCGGGTTCCCTATGCGGGGGATCTGGTGTTTACCGCCTTTTCCGGCTCCCATCAGGACGCCATCAGCAAGGGGATGAACTGGCTGAAGGACGGAAACAGCGGCAGTCGTTGGGATGTGCCCTACCTGCCCATTGATCCGAAGGATGTGGGACGGGAGTATGAATCCGACGTAATCCGCATCAACAGCGTTTCCGGCAAGGGCGGGGTGGCCTTTGTGCTGAAGCAGCAGTTCGGCTTCTCCCTGCCTGCAGCCATGAAGGAGGAAGTGGGGTATCTCATCAAGGGCGTGTCCGACAGAAGGCATCAGGAGCTGCATCCTTCTGAAATTTACCAGATTTTCGAGGAAAATTACATCAACCTTCAGACCGTGTTCCATATTCCGGAATGCCATTTCCGGCAGGAGAAAGGCATCCAGGCTGAGGTGACCATAGAGCAGAACGGGGAGACCAGGATCATCAGAGCAGGAGGAAACGGGCGCCTGGATGCGGTGAGCAATGCCATTAAGACGTATTTCGGCGTCAGCTATCAGCTGTCGGTGTACGAGGAGCATGCCATTTCCAAGGGCTCCAGTTCCCGGGCTGCGGCCTATGTGGCCATTGTCTGCGGCGGAAAACATTATTGGGGCGTGGGTGTGGACGAGGACATTATCAAGGCTTCTATCGGGGCCCTGGCTTCCGCCGCCAACAAACTGGCGGTGGAGCAGCACATAACCGAGGGGCGGGAAGAGAGGATCGTGGAGATTATCAGTTTTATCAAAAACGACTACATGAATGTAACCCTTGACACCCTGTCCGAAGAATTCCATCTTTCCAAACCCTATCTCTCCAAGTATATCAAGGAGAAGGCGGGGATGACTTTTCAGGAGGCGGTGCGCAAGGAGCGGATGAAGAAGGCCCGGACTCTGCTGCGGGAGACGGATATGACGGTGGAATGCGTGGCCGCAGAGGTGGGATACGAGAATGTGGAGCATTTCAACCGCCTTTTCAAGAAGAATTACGGTCTGACGCCGGTGCAGTACCGGAAGCAGGAGGAATAGGAGAGAGGCAGGGGGACTCAAAAACGAGAGTACCCTGCCTTTTTCATTTCCCTGCAAAATTCCGCTTCCGGAAGCTTTGCCCGCCGGGCGGCTTCCTCAGGTTTGACCAGTCCGTCATTGACCAGGGAGAAGAGTGTTTTCAGGGTGCCGGATCGTTCACCCTGTTTTTTACCCTGCTTCGTCCCTTGTTTTATCCCCTTTTTCATAGCATATTTTTCAATATCGTCCAAAGCTTTACACATATCTGCTTCCTCCTCTCCGCTGTCCTGATTCCACTGGTACTGCAGGCAGTCTCTGAATTTTTTGATATTGGTGCAGGAGTCGATTACATCGACAGCGCTCCTTGGTATCAGGGAAAAATAGGCCCGGTTATCCTGTATGTATTTTCTGTATTGATTTGCGGAAGCGGTACGGTTCAGAATGCCCAACACGTATTTCAGATCAGAGTCCATTTTCATCAGACGCCAGGGATAAGTCAGATTGACAGTTTCCTGGTTTTCCAGTCCCAACAGAAATTGGAATCCCCATGCCGGAGAAACCAGGAAATCTGCAGACTGTTTCTGCAGGGGAAAAAGGTGCCGGAACTGGCGGCGCAATATTATCTGTCAGAGAAGAGCATTTACCGGATTCTGGGTGAAATGCGGGAGAGAGAGGTATATTGTCCGTTGGAGGTGTGCAGACAGCGAAACATCATCCGTGGAGACAGGTACGAAAATCAGTCACAGGAACAGTACGAAATAATGGCCAAAGATATTCGATACAGCGCCAGAGTAGATACAAGTGCCTGCAGTGCGCATGAATGCGCGGAGCAGATTATCAGGGAGCTGTTCGCCGGACTCTGCTGCGGAAGACAGATATGACCAAGGTGCAGTACCGGAAGCGGGGGGAATCGGAGCGCCTGGAGACAGACCGGCGGGAATCCTTCTCTGAGATGGAAGAAGCAAATCAGAGGAAACGCTTTCGGCATTGGGGAAAAGGAAACCGGCAGCAGGCGCTGCGGAAAATCAGCAGCAATAAGTTTTCAGGTACTTATAAAAGGTATCCGCCGCAAGACTTTTCCCCCGGGTCCTGTCGGAGACAATCCGGATTGACCGTTTCGGAGGCGGGCAATCCAGTTCTATCCGCACCAGGTTTCCGCTTTCCAGGGAAGGCAGCGCCAGTTTTTCCGGGACAAAGCCAATGCCCAGATTCAGTTGGATCAGGGGCAGCATCAGATCCGAGGTGGCAACCTCCATATCGGGTTCCATATCAAGCTGATGGCTGATAAAAAAGTCCTTGTAGAAACGATAAGTGGCGCTGTCTCTGCCAAGACTGATCCAGGGATATTTTTTGATATCCTGCAATGCCACAGGCGCTTTGCCCAAATACCGAAAATAGCTTCCGCCTGTCAGTATTTCCTGAAAATCAAGTATATTTGCACTGGAAAACGTTTTCGGAAGTTCATAAGGAGTCGTTATGACGCAAAAGTCCAGTTTACCGCTGAGCAGATGCTTTGTTATTTCAGGTGTGGTATGATTGTGGATTTTCATCCTGACGGCAGGATACATCCGCTTGAAGTCCTGGAGCACATGAAGCAGGAAGAGGTGAAGCGCCGTCTCGGTTGCGCCGATTTCCACAGTGCCGCTTCTCAAGGTGTCCTGCCGGCACAGCTCTTCCTGGGCGTTCAGCAGATGGCGGAAGGCAATTTCCACATGGGAATAGAGCAGCTTACCCTCTTCCGTCAGACTGATGCCCCGTGCTTCCCGGATAAATAATCTGCAGTTCAGCTGTGCTTCCAACAGCTTCATGATTCTTGTCACATTGGGCTGATTGCTGCCAAGGGCCATGGCGGCCTTGGTCAGATTCCCGTATTTGGCCACATAATAGAAAATCTTATAATATTCAAAATTAATATCCATATATTTTTTATATACCTCTAATTTAATATATGTATTTTTCGTATTGTATCACCTATATTATAATACAGTGCAGGAAGAAAAACAACTTTTCACAATCAGGTATATACAACCTTTTATTTAGAGCAAAAGAGGATATGATACGATGAATAAAGATCTCACGATAGGAAAACCGGAAAAGGTATTGCGCCAGTTCTGTCTGCCCCTGTTTGGCAGCATTGTTTTTCAGCAGCTCTACAACATTGCGGACAGCCTGGTGGCAGGGAAGTTTGTGGGCGAAAATGCTCTGGCTGCTGTAGGGAACAGCTATGAAATCACCCTGATCTTCCTTGCGTTTGCTTTCGGCTGCAATATAGGCTGTTCCGTTATTGTTTCACAGCTGTTCGGCGCAAAGGAATATGGCAGGATGAAAACAGCGGTGACCACAGCCTGCGTTTTCAGCGGAGTGCTCTGCGGCATATTGATGGCGGCAGGGATAGCGGGCTGTGCCTCCATGCTGCGGCTCATCCGGACACCCCAGGAAGTGTTTGCGGATTCGGCCCTTTATCTGGATATCTATGTTTGGGGGCTGCCCTTTGTCTTTTTTTATAACATTGCAACCGGAATTTTTTCCGCTCTGGGAGATTCCAGAACGCCTTTTCTCTTTCTGGCCATTTCTTCCACATCCAACATAGGGGTGGATATCCTGTTTGTGGAGGCATTTGAAATGGGCGTTTCCGGGGTTGCCTGGGCAACCTTTCTGTGTCAGGGAGTCAGCTGCATTCTGGCTGTGGCTGTTGTATGGAAACGATTGGGAAAGATCAGAAGCCAGGAGAAACCGGCATTTTTTGACTGGGGACTTCTAAAAAAGATTTTGGCGGTGGCCGTACCCAGTATCCTGCAGCAGAGTTTTATTTCTGTGGGAAACATTCTGATTCAGAGTGTCATCAACGGTTTTGGCGCATCTGTTATGGCAGGGTATTCTGCTGCAGTCAAGCTGAATAATATGGTCATAACCTCCTTTACTACCATTGGCAATGGAATCTCCAATTTTGCGGCTCAGAATCTGGGGGCCAGAAAATACGGGCGGATCAGGGAGGGCTTTCGGGCGGGCCTGAAAATGGTCTGGTGCCTGTGTGTTCCCTTCTGTATTCTATATCTGTTTTTCGGCGGACACCTGCTGCTGCTGTTTCTGGAGAGGGACTCCGCAGCAGCTTTGGAGACGGGCAGGCAGTTTTTGTGGATTCTGTCGCCGTTTTACTTCATCGTATCGGCCAAACTGGTTGCAGACGGGATTCTCCGCGGACTTAGCGCCATGGGACAGTTTATGACAGCTACATTGGTGGATCTGGTTCTGCGTGTTCTTCTGGCATTTGTGCTTTCGGCCTGGACAGGGCAGGCCTTGGGCATATGGTGTGCCTGGCCTGTGGGGTGGACCATTGCCATGGCAATCTCCGTTTTCTTCTATTACAGGAAAAGCGGAGCCTGTCTTCAGGGCGGGGGGTAAATTGATTTTGGTATGATCAGTATGACTTTGAATCCGCCGTATTCGCTGTGGTCAATACACATTGTTCCATTATGGCCTTTTATAATCTGTTTCACAATAAGCAATCCCAGACCATGCCGCTGTTGGGTTGTATTTGTGTCGCAGATCATATAATGGGGTGTCTTGTTTAATCGGTCAATCTGTTGGTCAGAGGCTCCTGTCCCGTTATCTTCAATACAGATTCTGCAGGACGTGCTGTCCTCATCCACAGACGCATAAATCACGCAGCCGTTTTCATTGTGGTTGATGCTGTTCTGAATCAGGTTTGCTATTGCACGCTTGAGTAAATCCTTATCCGCGTTAATGTAACAGGCAGACAGGGTGTCCGCGGTTTTCCATTCAAAGGAAAAGGTATCCTCAATATTCGTGTTCATAAAATCCACAACAACCTGCCGGACAATGGAGACTGCATTTTCCTGTTTCCTTGTCAGCGGCTGCATATCATATTCAAGTTTGGAAGCGAGATTGAGATCATTAATCAAGTCTTTCATTCGGCTGCTTTGCCTTACAATGACAGCAGCCTTTTTCCGCTCGGTTTCCGGCAGAGTTTCTGAAGCTTCCAACTGTCCGGCGTAACCCAGAATCATGGACAGCGGCGTTCTGACATCATGGGAAACGCCCGCAATCCAGTTTGCCCTTGCAGTTTCTTTTTTTCGCAGCTGTTCAGCCTGGTTTTGCAGGATTGCAGACGTTTTATTGATTTTTTCGGCTAATTCAGAGAGTATCCCTTGTTCCTTCAGGCAGACAGGACTGCCCCTTGACAAATCCTGTATTCCATTGGTTATTGGCCGGATGGAACGCAGCAGCCTTGCATCAACAGCAGCATAGATGAGGAAAACGAACACAATATTGACCGCCAAAAGAAGCATTGTGTTTCTGGGTAAATCTGCAATAAAGCCATAGTCCCAGCTTGCTCTTGTATGCTTCCAAAATCTATCCTTTGGATAGCCCAATACCAACAACCCGTTCTGGGCTGTTCCCGTAAATGTGGGGTATCCGTCTATATAGCCGCGGGTTAGCTCCGCTATATCCGACAAAGTGTACTGCAGAGGAATATTGTCAGGCAGATGATCTGTGTGCCATACAACCTGCCGCGTATCATTGTCAATGAGGACAGCCCAGGCATTTTCTTCCTTTAGTTTCGCCATAATATCATCAGATAGGGAATAGCCGCTATCTGTTAATTGCAATGCGGCTGCTGCATGATCCGCCATATCCCAGGGAGAAAATGTTGACGCATTTCTGACAAATAGGATGGCAAAAAAAGTAATGTTCAAAGTAACTAGCAGTATTATGCTTAACGTCATGATTCCCATAAAGCGGCGTATTAGTTTCGGAATACTTTTCATGCTATTTCCCTTCTACAATTAACTTATAACCTAATCCCTTGACGGTAACCAACGAGACTGGGCGCGAGGGATTTTGTTCTATTTTTTCTCTGATACGGCGTATATGCGCCATTAAAGAATTCTCATATCCAAAGGGATTGTCGCCCCATGCCGCTTCGCACAATGCGTCAATCGTGACAATACGCCCTGCATTGCGGTATAAGACGGACAGCAAATCATGTTCTTTTGCTGTCAATGGGATATGTTCTCCCTGTTTGATGACTTCGGCACGGGAAAAGTCAATTTGGCTGTCACGCAGGCATACAAGAGGATTTTCGTCTTTGTAGCTTCTGCGCAGGATTGCCAGGACACGAAACAAAAGCTCTTTGGGCAAAAAAGGTTTGACGATATAATCATCAGCCCCCAAACCAAAGCCTTTGAATTTATCATCCTCTTCACCCCGGGCAGTCAGAAAAAGAATGGGGTAATCGCCGCCTTTCTTTAACTGCTCCATTAACGCAAATCCGTTCCCGTCCGGAAGCATCACGTCAAGTATGGCCAATTCCGGGCGGGATTTTTCCGCCTGTTCCATGGCTTCCTTCACATTTTTTGCCGTTTTGATATTTTGAAATCCGTAATCCTTCAAAATCGACAGAACCAAATCCAAAAGCGCCTGTTCATCGTCAACGAGCAGGATGCGTTTGTTCAGCAGATAATCTTCCTTCATAGTACACTCTCCTTTCACAGCCTTTCCCTTCGCCGGGCATCAAAAGCTTCCGGCCCTGAATAAGGTCATTTTACCATATAATTGTGAATTTGGTTGGATTTTCCGAAAATGTAAGGTAGATGTAAGGGAAGGAGAATGTTGCCGCAAGGTTGCGTTGGTATCATGTAAGCAACGAAAGGAGATGGTTTTATGGAGTACATGATCACAACAAAACAACTGACAAAAAAATACAAATCCTTTGCGGCTGTTCAAAACGTTTCACTGAACATTCGGAAAGGCAGCATTTACGGCTTTCTGGGTCCCAACGGCGCGGGAAAATCCACCACCATGAAAATGCTCTTGGGGCTGACCGCGCCAACAAAAGGCAGTTTTATAATCGACGGAAAGCAATTTCCGAATGACCGCCTTTCCATTTTGAAAGAAGTAGGTTCCTTTATCGAATCCCCTTCTTTTTATGCAAATCTGACAGGCAGAGAAAACCTTGACATTATCCGCCGCATTTTGGGCCTTCCCAAAAGCAGCGTTGAGGACGCATTGGAGCTTGTGGGGCTTTCCGAATTTGGCGGGCGGCTTGCAAAAAAATACTCGTTGGGCATGAAGCAGCGGCTTGGACTTGCCGGAGCCTTGTTGGGCAGACCGCCTGTTTTGATTTTAGACGAACCCACGAATGGACTTGACCCATCCGGCATACATGAAATCCGAAATCTGATCAAATCGCTGCCCGGCCTTTACGATTGCACGGTTCTTATTTCTTCGCATATGCTGTC
>CAJUGL010000011.1 GCA_910586515.1 uncultured Acetatifactor sp. | reverse complement strand
AGCGTTGCTGCAGGATGACGTAAAGTCCATGAACGCCTACATGAACCGTGTAGCCATTGCCACGTTCAGCTATTTCGACAGCGGAAGAAATCCCTCCATGGAGACACAGCCGGAGAGATTCTACCACGGCTTTGTGCTGGGCCTGGCCGTGGAGCTGGCAGACCGCTACATCATTACCTCCAGCCGGGAAAGCGGTTTCGGTAGGTATGATGTGATGATGGAGCCGAAGAACGGAACGGACAATGCCATAATAAATAATTGCTGTAGGAATGCAATTATTATAGAATTTAAGGTCAAGGATTCTGGAGAAGAAAAATCTTTGGAGGATACTGCAGATGCTGCGCTGAAACAGATTGAGGAAAAGCGGTATCAGGCTGATTTGGAGAGTAGGGGATTCCCTGGTAATCGTATTCGGAAATATGGCTTTGCATTTGAGGGAAAAAAGGTTTTGATCAAAGGACAAGCTTAAATGAAGCAAAAAGTTAAAATATTGATTGCCATACAGCGGTAAATTTTATATAATGGAAGAACAGCGGGAGGGGGGCAGGGAAGATGTCTTTTCACTTTAGTATAGAAGAAATATTGTGCGCGGCCAGGGAGGCGGGAGCCAGCGATGTACATCTGGCTGCAGGTCTGCCGCCCAGAATGCGTGTCAATGGGAAGCTTGTCACCATGAGTTATCCCGGAGTCAGAGCTTCGGATGCATTGGACATTCTGGTTCATGTTATGTCTCAGGCCCAGAGAGAAAGCTTTGAGGAGAAGGGAGAGTATGATTTTTCCTTTTCGGTTCCGGGCTGCGGGAGGTGTCGGGCAAATGCCTACAGGCAAAAGGGAAGCGTGGCATTCGCGCTTCATTTGGTGGATACTGAGGTGCCTTCTCCGGAAGAATTGGGCATGCCGGAAGCGGTAACGGCGCTGCATGAGCGGGAAAGCGGCCTGGTGCTGGTGACGGGGCCTTCCGGAAGCGGACGATCGGCTACCCTGGCCGCTTTGGTCAACAGGATAAATGAGAACAGGGCCGCCTTGGTCATCACGTTGGAGGATCCCATTGAATATGTTCATCAACATAAAAGGGCCATGGTCAACCAACGGGAGATCGGTCAGGACAGCAGGAGTTATGCGGAGGCGCTGCGGGCGGTTCTCAGGGAAGACCCGGATGTAGTGTTGGTGGGGGAACTGAGGGACTGTGAAAGTGTCAGCGCGGCTATAACTGCGGCGGAGACAGGGCATTTGGTATTGGCTGCACTGCATGCCGGCGGCGCGGTCAACGCTCTGGAACTTCTTGTGGAAATGTTTCCGCCCCACAGACAGGAAGGGGTTCGGGCCAGACTGGCGGATGTGTTGGAGGCGGTGATATCGCAGCGGCTGATTCCTGCGGACAAGGGCAGACGCGCAGCGGCGTTTGAAGTACTGATGGCGAGTCAGACCGTGCGCAGTCACATTCGCACGGACAGGATTCTTCAGCTGGGGGATGTGCTGAACGCCGGCGCGGAGGAAGGCATGGTCTCTATGGACGAGGCTCTCAGGCGGCTGTACGTCCAGGGGCGGATTGACAGAAATACGGCGGCGCGTTATATGCGCGATGCGGAGGGGCTGGACTCGGGCAGATGATTTCTGCAGGAGTTTGGAGAGTCCGCCCGGGCAGATTTGCAGGGGAGGTCTTTTTTCGGCAGAAGGCCTTCCCGAAGATTCATTTATATTTACGACAGTCAGGAGACGGTGTCCGTTTCCTGTAATGTAAGATCAGACTTTATCTTTTCATTTCATTATGATCAGAGATTCCGTGCAGCAGTGCATCGGTGTATCACAGCAATTTCAGCAGATTTCAATCTACATTATTCGAAAACAAATCAGGAGGTGTTTATGTACAGTACTGTTTTTTCCGGAGCGCTTCAGGGTGTTTCGGCATACCTTGTCTCTGTGGAGGTGGACATTGCCAACGGACTGCCGGCTTTCCTTATGGTGGGGTCCTTGGGCATGGAAGTAAAGGAATCCAGAGAGAGGGTGACGGTCGCCCTGAAAAACGTAGGCCTGAACATGCCGCCAAGACGTGTTACCGTTAATCTGTCTCCGGCGGACAGAAGAAAGGAGGGAACGGCTTTCGATCTGCCCATTGCTGTGGGGATATTGGAATCTATGGGTATGATTCCCCGCGGAGCTGCGGACGGAATACTATTTCTGGGAGAACTGGGGCTGAACGGTGAGCTGAAGAAAGCCAGAGGCGTGCTGCCTATAGTACAGGCTGCGGCTGCAGGCGGTATCGGACAATGTATTGTGCCCGGAGTGAATGCCAGGGAGGCTGCGGTGGTTCCGGGCATGAGGGTTTGGGAGGCGGGGAATATTTTGGATATCCTGCATTTCCTTTTGGCGGACCCGGGGGAGCGGGAGAGCATGCTTTCCTCCGTATCGGTGGACACAGGCGCCTTGTTTATGAGGGCAGGAGATCGGGAAAACGGAGGGCGGCCGGATTTCGGTGAGGTAACCGGACAGGAATCGGCCAGACGAGCGGCGGAGATTGCGGCGGCAGGTTTTCATAACTTGTTGATGGTAGGGCCTCCGGGAGCCGGTAAATCAATGATTGCCAAACGGATTCCCGGAATTCTTCCGCCGCTTACCCTGGAGGAAAGTCTGGAAGTGACTTCCGTGGTCAGTGTGGCCGGACTTATGGGAGAAGGGGAGGCGCTGGTGACGGAGCGGCCGTTCAGAAGTCCGCACCATACGATTTCCCAGGCTGCGCTGATCGGGGGGAGTATTGTGCCAAGACCGGGGATGATCTCTCTGGCCCATAGAGGGGTGCTCTTTCTGGACGAACTGCCTGAATTCCAGAGGATCGCACTGGATGCCCTGCGTCAGCCGCTGGAGGACAGGAGCGTCCATATTTCCCGGGTTGGGGGCAATGTGACATATCCCAGCGACTTTATGCTGGTCTGTGCCATGAATCCCTGTCCCTGCGGCTTTTATCCCGACAAGAACCGCTGCCGCTGTTCCAGGACCCAGATCGGGAAATATATGGGAAAAGTTTCCGGCCCCATTCTCGACAGGATAGATTTATGCGTAGAGCTGCAAAGTGTGGAATATGCCAGTCTCAGGAACGGGACTAAAGGAGAGAGCAGCGCGGATATCCGCCGTCGGGTAGAGCAGGCCAGACAAATACAGAAGGACAGATTTCAGGGTACACGCTATCGGTTTAACGGAGATATTGAAGCTTCCGCAATCGAATGTTATTGCATGCTGAGGGAGGCGGAACAGCGCTGTATGGAGAGGCTTTATACTTCCCTGCAGCTCAGCGCCAGAGCGTACCACAGGATTCTGAGGGTGGCCAGGACAATTGCGGATTTGGACGAAGCCGAGTACATAGGGACAGAGCATCTGATGGAGGCGGCCTGTTACCGGCCGTCCCTGGAATATTGGTCTCAGGGAGAGCGATGAGGAACAGACGAAGCAGCGGTTCCGCGGGAAAAGGCTGCGAAAGGAGAGCGGAACAGGAGAGATAAAGGAGAAGATATGGAGAATAAAGAACGGGAAAAGATGTATGCCTGCTGGCTGTGCAGCTTTCCGGACATTGGCAGTCGTCAGCTGCACAGACTGTCGGAGGTCTGCGGAGGGCCGGAAGGGGTCTATCTGGCTGACAGGAAAAAGTGGAGAGAAGTACTTTCGGAGGCTCAGGCTGAGCGCCTTAAGGAGTATACCGGGAAATGGTCTCTGGAGGAAAAGTATTACGAAATGCTGGAGGAGGGAATTGCCCTGGTGACTTTTGGGGAGGAGGGATATCCGAAGAGACTGAGGGATATCCCGGATGCGCCTTATTGTGTCTTTGTCCGGGGCAGGCTGCCATCGGAAGAATTGCCGGCGGTGGCCGTCATCGGGGCCAGGGAGTGTTCCGAGTACGGGAGATATGTGGCGGGAGAGCTGGGGGCCGCCCTGGGGAAGCTGGGGGCGGTTGTGGTCAGCGGTATGGCCAAGGGCATTGACGGCATCAGCCAGACGGCGGCTCTGGAGGCGGGAGGTTTTTCCCTGGGGGTGCTGGGGTCAGGGGTGGATATCTGTTATCCTGCCCAGAACAGAAGGCTCTATGACCAGCTGGCGGAGAAAGGGGCCTTAGTGTCTACCTATCCCAGCGGAACGCCCGCTCGGCCGCATAACTTTCCGCCCAGGAACCGCATAGTCAGCGGTATGGCGGATGCTGTAGTGGTGGTGGAGGCGAGAATAAAGAGCGGCACGCTGATCACGGTAGACATGGCTCTGGAACAGGGCAGGGAGGTATATGTAGTGCCGGGGCGGGTGACGGACAGGCTCAGCGACGGCTGCAACCGTCTGATCAGACAGGGAGCGGGGGTTTTTCTGAATCCGGAGAGTTTATTTGAAGAGATTCTGCAGATGGGAGAAAACAAAAAGAAAAATATAATAAAACATAAAAACGTGCATAAGACAAGCCCGGAGCAGAAGAAGGAAAAGGCTGTGCCGGAGCATTTGTCGGAAGAGCTGGCGCAGGTATATGGTGTTCTTGATTTTTCTCCCAAAACATTGGATGAGATTGGCCAGGCGCTGGGCGGCAGGTATAAAGAAAAACAGATTATTTCTTTTGTGATGCAGTTGTGTATGGAAGAACTGGCTCTGCAGATCAGCCCGGGACATTTCTGCCTCAGGGGATGAGTTCACTCCGTTCACAGTAACTGATGCACAGAAATTGCAAAAACAGCAATTTCGCGCAGTGCTGACTCGTGAATTTGGTGCAAAATGCGCACGAAAACACTTCGCGGAAGCACCTGTGAACAGTAACGGGGATGATATTTTTTACAGCCGGTTTACTGTTTTTGGCTGACATGAGGAAGGGTCTGTGGTATACTTTTCCAATGAGGTTTTGTTCAGGACGGGCGCAGCGGGCCGGGTACAGGGGCCCGGGCAGGTCCGTCTGGCGGTAAGGAGGTATTTATGCACAGAGAGCACACAAAAACAGTACAGATCGGCGGCAGGAAAATCGGCGGGGGCAATCCCGTTCTCATCCAGTCCATGACAAATACAAAAACACAGGACGTGGATGCCACGGTAGGGCAAATTTTGGAACTGGAGCGTGCGGGATGTGAAATTATCCGCTGTACGGTGCCGGACAGGGAGGCGGCCGAAGCATTGGGAGAAATTAAACGCCGCATTCATATTCCGTTGGTGGCGGATATTCATTTTGACTATAAGATGGCGATTGCCGCCATAGAAAACGGCGCGGACAAGATACGCATTAATCCGGGGAATATCGGCGGCCCGGAAAAGCTTAAGGCGGTGGCGGATGCGGCGGCAGGCAGAGGCATTCCCATCCGTATCGGGGTCAACGGAGGATCGCTGGAAAGACGGCTGTTGGAAAAATACGGAGGTGTGACGGCGGAAGGGCTGGTTGAGAGCGCACTGGGTCAGGCGCGGATGATGGAGGAGCTTGGTTTTTTTGACCTTGTCATCAGCATTAAGTCCTCGGATGTGCTGATGTGCGTAAGGGCGCACGAACTGCTGGCGGAAAGGACAGAGTATCCTCTTCATGTAGGCATCACGGAGTCCGGCACTCTGCTGAGCGGGAATATCAAATCGGCTTTGGGGCTCGGATTGATTCTGCATCAGGGTATCGGTGATACTGTCCGGGTGTCACTCACCGGAGATCCGGTGGAGGAGATCAGATCGGCAAAGCTGATTCTTCGTACTTTGGGACTCCGCAGCGGCGGCATCGAGGTAGTTTCCTGTCCCACCTGCGGGAGAACGCGGATTGATCTGATCGATCTGGCGAACAGGGTGGAAAAGCTTGCGGAGAACTATCCTCTCGCAATCAAAGTGGCAGTGATGGGCTGCGCGGTAAACGGACCGGGAGAGGCGAGGGAGGCGGAGCTGGGCGTGGCGGGCGGCCAGGGGGAAGGTCTTCTGTTCAAGAAGGGAGAAATCATCCGCAAAGTGCCGGAGGAGCAGTTGTTGGAAGCATTGAAGGAAGAGTTGGATAATTGGACATGATGACAAAGCTTAAGCCGTTTTTTGAAGTTTTTCCCACTCTGGAGATAAAGGGAAATCTGTATGACAAGCTGGAACAGTCGAAGATAGAGCGCGTATCCGCAACCAAAAAAAGAGACAGGCTATCCGTTTATCTGTTCAGTACCAGGCTGATTATGAAAAAGGATATCTGGGCCGCGGAAAAGGAGATTAAGCGTCAGCTTTTTGCCAATGCGCCGCTGACGGTCCGGATATTTGAACATTTTGCGCTTTCCGCTCAGTACACGCCGGAGAATCTGATGGAAATCTATCGGGAGAGTATTCTGGAAGAAGTGCAGCAGTACAGCTATATTGAATACAATGCTTTTCGGACGGCGGATATTACATACCCTGCGGCCGGGAAAATACTGATCACAATGGAGGACAATCTGCCCAACAGGGCCAGAGAGCCGGAGCTTATCCGGGTTCTGGAGAAGATATTGGTGGAGCGCTGCGGTCTGGAGGTACAGATCGAGACAGCCTATAAAGAGGCGCAGACAGGGAAGTTTGCCGAGGACGACGAACTGAAAATCCGCATGCGGGTCCAGGAGATCTGCATGCGGGCGAATCGCGGCGGGAGTCATGATTCGGAAAGTTCCTCCGTATCCGATTCCGGAAAAAGCAGCCGGCCCCGGACAGATTCCTCCCGGACGGGGGCAAAAGAAAGCTCTGTTCAGAACGGCGGACAATATCCGAAAACAGCCGGGAATCCGGAGGCCGCGGCAGGCGCGGGAGCCACGAGGCAGGCGGAGGGGTTCCAACGGAAAGGAGATTTTCGGCGGGGAGAATTCCGCAGGAACGGGGATTTTACACGTTCTCTGAAGCAGTCGGATAATCCGGATGTGATCTACGGCAGAGATTTTGAGGACGAGGCTATACCCATAGATGAAATCATCGGAGAAATGGGGGAGGTCACTATCCGGGGCAAGGTTCTCAAAACGGACAACCGGCAGATAAGAAACGAAAGAACGATTGTCATGTTTGACGTGACGGATTTTACGGATACCATGACAGTGAAACTTTTTGCGAAAAACGAACAGGTGAAAGAACTGCTGGACAGTTTAAAGGCAGGCAATTTTGTAAAGATCAAGGGTGTGGCAACCCTGGATAAGTTTGATCATGAGCTGACCATAGGCTCGTTGACAGGTATCAAAAAAGTGCAGGATTTTACCACGTCCAGGATGGATACGGCCAGGCATAAGCGCGTGGAACTGCATTGTCATACAAAAATGAGTGATTTTGACGGTGTTTCTGAGGCTAAAGATATTGTGAAACGAGCCTACAAGTGGGGGCATCGCGCCATTGCCGTCACGGATCACGGCGTAGTTCAGGGCTTTACGGATGCTTACCATGTGTGGGAAGATTTGTGGAAAGCCTGTAAGGCGAAGTGCAAGGAAAAGGGGGAAGCGCCGCCCGATAAAGAGGATTTTTTTAAGGTAATTTACGGTGTTGAGGCGTACTTGGTAGACGATTTGAAGGAAATTGTCACAGGCGGCAGGGGCCAGTCTCTGGACGAAAAATTTGTGGTATTTGACATTGAGACCACAGGCTTTTCTCCTGTGAACAATCGAATCATTGAGATCGGAGCGGTCAGAGTCAGCGGAGGCAAGGTGGAAGATCGTTTTTCCGCTTTTGTCAATCCCCAGACGCCTATTCCTTTTGAGATAGAAAAGCTTACAGGCATCCGGGATGATATGGTTACTGACGCGCCCCTGATAGAGGATGTGCTGCCCAGGTTCCTGGAATTCTGCCGGGGATGCGTGCTGGTGGCGCACAATGCCGGATTTGATATGAGCTTTATCCTGGAGAATGCCAGGAGGCAGGGCCTGTCTCTCGCAGATGTTTCCGTAGGGAGATTGACCGGGGAGGAGTCAGGCGCAGCGGCGGCGGGGATGATGAGTGAGGAGAGCGGCGTTCCGGATGCAGGCGGCCCGGGGGGAAGCGGGGAGTGCACCTATGTGGATACTGTGGGAATCGCCAGGGTGCTGCTTCCGGACCAGGCAAAGCATACGCTTGACGCGGTGGCAAAGACATTGAATATTTCTCTGGAAAACCATCATCGTGCCGTGGACGACGCGGAATGTACGGCGTGGATTTTTCTGAAATTTATACAGATGCTGAAGGACAGGGGGATACATACGCTGACGGAGCTGAATGCCCTGGGGGCGGCCAGCGCGGATTTGGTGAAAAAGCTTCCTACCTACCACGCCATTATTCTGGCAAAGAATGATTTGGGCAGGATCAATCTGTACAAACTGGTCACGGAATCCCATCTGACTTATTATGCGGGCAGGCATCCCAGGATTCCCAAGAGCCTGGTCATGAAGTACAGGGACGGCCTTATTCTGGGAAGCGCATGTGAGGCCGGGGAGCTCTACCGCGCGCTGCTGGACGAGCAAAGCGAGATGCAGATAGCGAGAATTGTCAGTTTTTATGATTATCTGGAGATACAGCCCCTGGGAAACAACAAGTTCATGATTGCTTCGGACAGGATACGCAGCATTCATTCCATGGAAGATATTCAGAATATAAACCGCCGTATTGTGAAGCTGGGAGAGCAGTTTCATAAGCCGGTGGTGGGCACCTGCGACGTTCATTTTCTGGATCCGGAGGACGAAGTGTACCGTCGAATCATCATGGCGGGCAGGGGATTTGAGGATGCCGATGATCAGGCACCGCTCTTTCTGCACACTACGGATGAAATGCTGGAAGAATTCGCCTATCTGGGCAGTGAGAAGGCTTTTGAAATCGTAGTGAAAAATACGAATCTCATCGCGGATATGGTGGAATCCATAGCGCCGGTCCGGCCGGATAAATGTGCTCCGGTCATTGAGGACAGCGACAAGAAACTGACCAAAATCTGTTATGATAAGGCCCATGAAATATACGGTCCGGAGCTTCCGCAGATTGTGGAGGCGCGCCTGGAAAAGGAGCTGCATTCCATTATCACAAATGGTTTTGCCGTGATGTATATCATTGCCCAGAAGCTGGTGTGGAAGTCTGTGGAGGACGGTTATCTTGTGGGTTCCAGGGGGAGTGTGGGAAGTTCTTTTGTGGCCACCATGGCGGGAATTACGGAGATCAATCCCCTGAGTCCCCACTATTACTGCAGTAAATGCTATTATGTTGATTTTGACAGCAAAGAGGTAAAGGCATATGCCGGAAAGGCAGGAGTGGATATGCCGGATAAGGTCTGTCCCGAGTGCGGTGAGGTGTTGAAAAAGGACGGGTTCGATATACCCTTTGAGACTTTTTTGGGCTTTAAGGGGGATAAGGAGCCGGATATCGATCTGAATTTTTCGGGAGAATATCAGTCTAAAGCGCATAAATATACGGAGGTAATTTTCGGGGCAGGACAGACCTACCGCGCGGGAACCATTGCCACTCTGGCCGACAAGACGGCATTCGGCTACGTAAAAAATTATTTTGAGGAGAGAGGAAGACACAGGCGGAAAAGCGAGATGGAGAGACTTGCCATGGGTGTTGCAGGGGTCCGCAGGAGCACGGGACAGCATCCGGGAGGAATCGTTGTGCTGCCCATCGGGCAGGATATCAATTCCTTTACCCCGGTACAGCATCCGGCTAACGATATGACTACGGATATCGTTACCACGCATTTTGATTATCATTCAATCGATCACAACCTGCTGAAACTGGATATACTGGGACACGACGATCCGACGATGATCCGCATGCTGCAGGATATGACAGGCAGGGATCCTCTGACCATTCCTCTGGACGACAGGAAGGTCATGAGTCTTTTCCAGAATACGGATGTCCTGGGAATCAGGCCGGAACAGATCGGCGGGACAAAATTAGGCGCCCTGGGGATTCCGGAATTCGGCACGGATTTTGCCATGCAGATGTTAATTGATACTAAACCCCAGGCTTTCTCGGACCTGGTGCGCATTGCCGGATTGTCTCATGGCACGGATGTGTGGGTGGGAAATGCTCAGGATCTGATTATGAGCGGTACGGCTACCATATCCACCGCCATCTGTACCCGCGACGATATTATGGTTTATCTGATTCAGATGGGAGTGGAGTCAAGTCTGGCTTTCACCATTATGGAGAGCGTCCGCAAGGGGAAGGGGCTGAAGGACGACTGGATCACTGCCATGAAGGAGTGCGACGTGCCGGACTGGTATATTGCTTCCTGCAAGAAAATCAAATACATGTTTCCCAAGGCGCATGCGGCTGCCTATGTCATGATGGCCTGGCGGATTGCCTATTGCAAAATAAACTATCCGTTGGCCTATTACGGCGCTTTTTTCAGTATTCGGGCAAAAGCTTTTTCTTATGAGCTGATGTGCCAGGGGCAGACCCGTCTGGAGGCAACCATGGCGGACTACAAGCGGCGGATGGACGCGGCAGCGGACAAAGAAGCGGGGGCAGTGCCTCTCACCAACCGGGAGGAAGCGGCGTACAGCGATATGCGGGTAGTGCAGGAAATGTATGCCAGGGGATTTGAATTTGCGCCCATTGATATCTTTACCGCACAGTCGCGCACATTCCAGATTGTGGGAGATAAACTGATGCCTTCCTTAAATAGTATAGAAGGGCTGGGGGATAAGGCGGCGGATGCCATTGTGGAGGCGGTGAAGAACGGGCCGTTTATCTCCAAGGATGATTTCAGGGAGAGAACGAAGGTATCCAAAACCATGGTTGATCTGATGGGTTCTCTGGGACTGTTGGGAGACCTGCCGGAATCCAATCAGCTGAGCCTGTTTGATTTTTAGCAACAGTTCAGCGCCCTGTCTGAACAGCTGGAAATTTTAAGTATTGTCCGTCCGCTTTCTGCCTGAGGCGGAAGGCGGATGGAATGCTCTTTTGCAGGGCTGAAAAAATTTTTAAAAAAATTTAAAAAAAGTACTTGCATAATTTTTAAAAGTGTTGTATTATATACAAGTACCGCAGATACGGTATCAAACAAAAGAAAGTTAAGGCTGATTGGTCAAGCGGTCAAGACGCCGCCCTCTCACGGCGGAAACAGGGGTTCGATTCCCCTATCAGCTGCTAAAAACTTTGAGATCCATAAGGGTTTCAAAGTTTTCTTTTTCTTATACTATAGGAAGGCTTGTTCTGCAGAAGCAGACCTGCCTGTTTTCTTACCGCTCAGGGATATCCCCGGTATTCTGATGTTTTTCCAGATACATCCAGTTTTGTAATATGTTAATAATTTCGAAATTTTTAGAAAAATATTGCATACTTTCTTTTTTTGGTGTATATTGTTTCGCGTCGGATATTTTATTTTAGACAAAGATATGGTATCTGATACAATGCAGCGAAGCAAAGGGGGCTTATTATGGCAAAATATCTGGTGATCGTGGAATCACCCACGAAAGTGAAGACCATCAAAAAATTTTTGGGGCCGAATTATCAGGTGGCCGCTACCAACGGACATGTCCGCGATTTGCCTAAAAGTTCGTTGGGGATAGATATTGAGCATAATTATGAACCGAAGTATATCACGATCCGGGGAAAGGGGGATGTTCTGGCTAATCTGCGCAGGGAAGTAAAGAAAGCCGAGAAAATATATCTGGCGACTGACCCTGACCGGGAGGGGGAGGCGATCTCCTGGCATCTGCTTTACGCGCTGAAACTGGAGGATAAGAGGGTATATCGGATTACGTTTAATGAGATTACGAAGAATGCGGTAAAAGAGTCCCTCAAGAATGCCAGGGAAATCAATATGAATTTGGTGGATGCCCAACAGGCCAGACGGCTTCTGGATCGTATGGTAGGCTATCGCATTTCACCGTTGTTGTGGAACAAGATCAAGAGAGGCCTCAGCGCCGGACGGGTACAGTCGGTGGCGCTGCGGATTATTTGCGACAGGGAAGAGGAGATTAACGCTTTCGTGCCGGAGGAATACTGGACTCTGGAGGCGTGCCTGAAGGTAAAGGGAGAAAAGAAGCCTATCCGCGCAAAGTATTACGGGACTGTGGAAGAGAAAAAAGGAATAGCCGACAGGGAGGAGGCGGAACGGATTATGGCCGCCCTGAAAGATGCGGAGTTTACGGTGAAGGAGGTGCGCCAGGGGGAGAGGGTGAAAAAACCGCCGCTGCCTTTTACCACATCGACTCTTCAGCAGGAAGCAAACAAGGCACTGAATTTCTCTACGCAGAAGACCATGCGGCTGGCGCAGCAATTGTATGAAGGGGTGGATTTGAAAGGGGAGGGCACAGTGGGACTCATCACCTATCTGCGTACGGACTCCACTCGCGTATCCGCCGAGGCCAGGCAGGCCGCAGAGGATTTTATCACCGCGCATTACGGCAGCGAATATTTGTCCGCAGCCGCTGAAGATAAGAAGCCGGGGCAGAAGATACAGGATGCTCATGAGGCTATTCGGCCCACCAGTGTCAGCCGGACGCCGGAGGCGGTCAAGGAACAGATGCCGAGGGATTTGTTCCGTCTGTATCAGCTGATCTGGAAACGGTTTTTGGCAAGCCGGATGAGTCAGGCGCGGTATGAAACCACCACGGTGAAAATTCAGGCGGCTGACAGAATTTTCACCCTTTCCGCCTCGACTCTGCTGTTCCGGGGATTTTTGAGCGTTTACAGCGCCGGGGATGAGGGGGAGGAGCCGAACAGCCTGTCCGTAGGCTTGACGAAGGACAGCGAACTTACCTTTGAATCTTTTGAACCTGCCCAGCATTTCAGTCAGCCGCCGGCCCATTACACGGAGGCCTCTCTGGTGCGGGAGCTGGAGGAACTGGGGATTGGCCGTCCAAGCACTTACGCGCCCACCATCACGACGATTATGGCAAGGCATTATGTGGTGAAGGAGGCGAGAAACCTGTATGTCACGGAATTGGGCGAGGCGGTGAACGGCATGATGAAGGCGGCGTTTCCTTCTATAGTAGACGTGCATTTTACGGCAGGAATGGAAGAACTTCTCGATGGAGTGGAGGAGGGCAGCGTAAAATGGAAGAGTGTGATTTCCGAATTTTATCCGGATCTGGAGAAGTCTGTGGAGGCGGCGGAGAAGGCGCTGGAGCATGTGTCCATCGCCGACGAGGTGAGCGATGAGGTATGTGAACTCTGCGGACGGCAGATGGTGATCAAATACGGTCCTCACGGACGCTTTCTGGCCTGTCCCGGTTTTCCTGAATGCCGTAATACCATGCCCTATTTTGAGAAGATAGGTGTCTCCTGTCCGAAATGCGGGAAGGACATCGTGCTGAAAAAAACGAAAAAAGGGAGAAAATATTACGGCTGTATCGACAATCCGGACTGTGATTTTATGGTCTGGCAGAAACCTGCCGGTCAGAATTGTCCGGACTGCGGTTCCCCCTTGCTGATCAAGGGCAATAAACTGGTGTGCGCCAACGCTGAGTGCGGTTATCATACATTGTGTGAATTGTCAAAAAAAACTTAATAAATGCGAGAAATTCTTGTAATCAGATTCGGTTTGTGGTATAGTAGTACCGTCAGCAATGTGGGCGGTCGCTGAACATCCCTTTGTTTTGTTATCCATTCAGACAAAGACTAAAAGTGTGAAGTGATTGCGGATGTCCATGGACATCAAGACGGAGGGATGCGTATGAGTAGTATACAGCTCTTGGATAAAACCAGAAAAATAGGTAAGTTACTGCATAATAACAATTCCGGCAAGGTTATCTTCAACGATATCTGTATGGTAATGCAGGATATTCTGCAGTCGAATGTTCTTGTGATCAGCCGTAAAGGCAAGGTGCTCGGCATGGGAATGTCGGAAGGAATCAAGCCTGTCACCGAGTTGCTGGACGAAAACGTGGGCGGTTTTGTGGATTCCATGATGAATGAGAGATTGCTGGGCATCCTTTCTACTAAAGAAAATGTCAATCTTGAGACTTTGGGTTTTGAAAGTTCCGATATCAGAAAGCTACAGGCGCTTATCTCGCCGATCGGAATCGGCGGGGAGCGATTGGGTACGCTGTTTGTCTATAAGTGGGAGAACCCGTATGATATTGACGACATTATCCTTTGCGAGTACGGCACTACGGTGGTAGGGCTGGAAATGCTCAGGGCCGTAAGCGAGGAGACCGCAGAAGAGAGCCGCAAGATGGCGGTGGTGAAGTCGGCCATAAGCACGCTTTCATTTTCCGAGATGGACGCCATCACACATATTTTTGACGAACTGGACGGTACGGAAGGGATTTTGGTGGCGAGCAAGATTGCGGACAGGGTAGGAATCACGAGGTCAGTCATTGTAAACGCCCTGAGGAAGTTCGAGAGCGCAGGCGTGATTGAATCCCGGTCCTCCGGCATGAAGGGGACCTATATCAAGGTGCTGAACGATGTGGTCTTCGAAGAGGTGGAGGCGCTGAGACGCCGCAAAAAAAGTGTCTGAGATAAAAATTACATAATAATACAAATGGATTTGGAACGGCGCGAAGAGCCAGCAGATAAAGGGACTTATTTAAGACAACGGAAGGTTGGTGAAAAGTACTTTTCGTTGTTAATTTTGCGATAAGTTCCTTTTGCCTTTTGGGGGGAAAGCATAAAAATGATGATATCTGTGCCGCTGGTAATTTCCGCTAATATATAATTTGCATATTGTATTTTTGCCGAAATCCACTATAATATAGTTTGGAATTTGTTTGTTATGCTTTGACAATGTACGTTTGGATTTATTCTGCATAATAATAACAGGACGAAGGGAGAAAAAATGTTTCAGTCAAATGTGTTCGATTATGTGAATGTGCTGGACAGGGCGGCGGATGCCAGCTGGCTGCGCAACGAAGCAATAGGGAATAATCTCAGCAATGTAGATACACCGGGATATAAGAGACAGGATGTGGAATTTGAGTCCGTGCTGAAGAAGGCTCTGGGAGCCAGTCAGTACAGGACAATGGATGCCAAGGTTGCTTCTTTGGATATGAGGCGGCTTGTGCCTTCGGTATATACGGACCATGCCTCCTATTCCTATCGGTTGGATAAGAATAATGTGGATGTGGACACGGAAGGCGTCAAACTGGCAGAGAATCAGCTGAAGTACCATGGGCTGATGACAGGAATCAAGCAGGAATTTACCAATCTGCAGACCGTGATGAAATAAATGATGAAATGCGGAAAATAAGAGCCTGTTATTCGGGCATGACATAGCTGCGTCATAAATATAATGAGAGAGGAGAAATTATATGAGCATGTTTTCGGTTTTTAATACCAATGCATCAGGGATGACTGCGGAGCGATACCGAATGGATACCATCTCGGAGAATGTTGCGAATGCGCATACTACCCGCACTGCGGACGGTACGCCTTACAGGAGGAAAGTCGTTGCTTTTTCGGAGAGGAGCAACCCGGCGACTTTCGAACATGTGCTTGGGCAGCAGACGCATATGCATGCCGCGTCAGGGACCAACGCCAATATGACTCATACGCATGCGGTAGTTCACACGCATACCCGTCAGGGGTATACCGGCGCAGGGGTAAAGATATCGGGAGTATATCAGGATTATCATACGGAGATGAACATGGTGTATGATCCTTCCCATCCGGATGCGGATGAGAACGGCTATGTGACCTATCCCAATGTAAATATTATAACGGAAATGACGAACATGATAGATGCAAGTCGTGCCTACGAGGCGAATTCCACTGCATTTAACGCTACCAAGGCCATGATGCAGAGAGGGCTGGAGATTGGTTCATAGGGGCTGACGTGACGGATTTTTAATGAAGGGATGGTATGCATATTATGGATTTATCTGCGATAACGCCGATTAACGGCCTGCAGGGCCTGTCAAATATCGCGCCTGCGGAGCGCACATCACTGACCGGAGTTCTTGCCGAGAAGGAAGAACGGGCAGACGGTACTTTGTTTCATTCGTTCCTGAATTCCGCTATTGATAATATAAAAACCACAAATCAGTATCTTTCCGACGCGGAAGATGCCGAAATACAGTTTGCTCTGGGGGAGACGGAGAATCCCCATGATCTGACCATTGCGCTGCAGAAGGCTTCTGCGGCCCTGCAGTATACGGTGGCGGTGAGAGACAGACTGCTCGACGCCTATAAAGAGCTTATGCAGATGCAGATTTAGATATACTTGCAGCTTTGCTGCGGCATTGTGACATCATATTGAGGGAATTAAGAAATGACTAGGAGAGAAGTACCATGGCTGACAAGCTAAAAGAGATACCAGGAAAAATATTGGAATGGTGGAATAAGTTTACCAGCAGGCAGAAGACCATCATTATTGCAATCGCCGCAGTTGTAGTATTTACTTTTGCCATTGTAGTGTTTACTTTTACCAAGCCGAACTATACAAGGCTGGGATCTTATGAAAACAGCAGTACTGCGGCAAAAGTAGTGGAGATCCTCGACGGCGCGGGAGTCACGCACCGGGAATCGGCAGATGCGCTTACCGTTGAGGTGCTGACCACCCAGCTGGCCCAGGCAAACCTGGCTATTGCGGCGGAAGGGTATGTGCCTGACGGCATGCCCAAGTACAGCGACTCTGTAGAGATCGGCATGTCCACCACTTCCGCCGACAGAAACAACCAATACCAGGAATATCTGGGAGAATATATGGCGGGTATGTTTGTCGCAGGCTCGCCGCTGGTGAAGGAGGCATGGGTTCAGGTAACGCTTGCCCATGACAGCGGGAGGCTCAGCGACACAAGGCAGGAGTCCTATGCTTCCATTCACGTCACGGTGGATGAAGATTTTACCTCGGCCAATGCCGTGGCTATGGCCAAGAGCGCTGCCACTTTCCTGGGAAATAAATCTACGGCCAATATTACGATTGTTGACCAGAACTTCAATATCCTCTTCGCGGGGGGAGACGACTATTCCAGCATGGGTGTGGCCAACTCGCTGCAGGAGCTGCAGAATCAGGCGTCGCTGTGGATGACGAACCAGGTGAGGAAGGTGCTGCTGGGGACAAGGCAGTATGACATGATTGAGGTGTCAAGCCATCTGGAAGTGGACTTTAACACATATACCAAACAGGTGACGGAGTATTCTGCTCCGGACGGACGCGACAACGGACTGGTCATCCATGAGGATATTTATTCTTCGGAAAGCACCAATGGGGTGACCGGTATTCCCGGCACGGATTCCAATGACGAGGACACGCCGGATTATATGAATCCGGATGTGAGCAGCGGATCCAGTTCTTCCAGTGAACGGAGCTCGGATTATCAGGTGAATAAGTCGGATACGCTTACCAACAGTCCGGCGGGGAGCATCAACTATGCCAATTCCTCCGTATCGGTGGCTATGGTCAGGTATCGGGATTATCATGAAGAGAATGTAAAGAAGCAGGGGCTTCTGGACGGGGGAATTACCTGGGAAGAATTCAAGGAGAGCAACAGGGAGAGCGTTCGTCAGGAAGTGGACGAGGAATTCTACCGGATGGTTGCCAATGCCAGCGGCATCAGTCAGGATAAGGTTACGATTATAGCCTATGAAGAGCCGCGCTTTTTCGATAAAAAAGGCTTTGACATCAGCGCTACGGATATTCTCAGCATCGTGATGATTGTATTGATACTGGCTCTGCTGGTGTTTGTGATTCTCAGGAGTATGGGACCCAGGAAGAAGCCGGAGGAGGAAGAGCCGGAGCTGTCGGTGGAGGATATGCTTCAGTCTACACCGCCCGAGTCCACTGTGGAGGATATTGATTTGGAGGCCAAGTCCGAGACGCGCAAGATGGTTGAAAAATTTGTGGATGAGAATCCCGAAGCTGCAGCAAATCTGCTGCGGAACTGGCTGAATGAAGACTGGAATTAACTTTTGCGGGGGCAAAAGGTTGTGACTGAAAAAGTGAGGTACATATACCATGCCAAAGAGTGCAGCAAATGAGGTGAAAGTCAGGGGAATACAGAAAGCGGCTATTCTCCTGATCTCTCTTGGACCGGAGCGGTCCGCCGGTATTTTTAAACATTTAAAAGAAGATGAAATCGAAGAGCTGACATTGGAAATCGCAAATACCAGAAGCGTGACACCGCAGGTTAAGGAAGAAGTAATCAATGAGTTTTATGAGGTGTGTCTGGCGCAGCAGTATATTGCGGAAGGCGGAATCGGCTATGCGAAGGATTTGCTGGAGAAGGCGCTTGGTTCAGAGAGAGCAATGGATGTAATCGGCAAGCTGACGGCGTCCTTGCAGGTGAAGCCGTTCGAATTTGTGCGTAAGACCGATGCGACTCAGCTGATCAACTTTATTCAGGATGAGCATCCGCAGACAATCGCTCTGATTCTGTCTTATCTGGTACCCCAGCAGGCGGCAATGGTGGTATCCGCCCTGCCTCCGGAACGTCAGGCAGATGTGGCCAGGCGTATCGCGGAGATGGACCGCACCAGCCCGGAAGTCATCAAGGAGGTGGAGAAGGTGCTGGAATCCAAGCTGGCAAGCCTTGTAAACCAGGATTATACGATTATCGGCGGAGTGGACGCAGTGGTAGATATTCTGAATACCGTGGACCGCGGTACGGAGCGCCATATTATGGAGACTCTGGAAGTGGAAGCTCCGGAACTTGCGGAAGAAATCAGGAAGAAAATGTTTGTGTTCGAAGATATCCTGCTTTTGGACGACAGGGCCATACAGCGTGTGCTGCGTGACGTGGAGAATAACGATCTGTCGCTGGCGTTGAAAAATGCGAATGAGGAAGTTAAGAATACAATATTCAACAATGTATCCAAACGTCTTGCCGTTATGATTAAGGAAGATATGGATTTCATGGGTCCTGTGCGGATGAAGGATGTGGAAGAGGCGCAGCAGAAGATTGTCAATATTATCAGAAAGCTGGAGGATGCAGGTGAAATCGTAATTTCCAGAGGCGGAGGTGACGAGATCGTTGTCTAGTAATCTGGTAAAATATTTTTTCACAAACCTGTCGCAGGATGAGGAAAAGAGGGTAATTGACAGCAACGAAGCAGTCAGGAGGCGGCTGGAGAAGCTGGTGGAAGAAGGAATCATACCCTCACAGAGCGGAGAAATGCAGTCGGAGAACGGAGAATTCGTAGCCGGTCTTGCTGCGGAAACCATAGAGGCGCCGGACAGCGGCAGTAATATACTCAAAGCGCAGGATGAGGCGAAGGAAATTCTGAGCCAGGCCGAAGCGGATGCGGAAAGTATTCGCGCGGAGGCCGAAGAGGAGGCAGCCCGTATCCGTCAGGAGGCCAGGACGCAGGCGGAGAACGAGAAGGCTGAGGTGTTGGGTCAGGCAAGGCAGGATGGGTATAATGAAGGCCTTGCGGAGGCGCAGGTACATGAGAACGCCATGGAGCAGGAGTACCGGGAGAAAATGCACAGTCTGGAGGAGGAGTTCCGTCAGATGACGGATACGCTGGAACCCCGATTTGTGAGCGTGATTACCGGTATATATGAGCATATATTCAATATTGAACTTTCCTCCTACCGGGAGATACTTACGTCTCTGATATCCGGAGCGCTGCATAAATTGGAGGGAAGCCGGAATTTCATCATTCATGTGTCAAAGGAGGATTATGCCTATGTCAGCATGCAGAAGAAGCAGATGCTGGCAGGCGTGGTCTCGGAGAACGTGACTGTGGACGTAGTGGAGGATTTGACCCTCGGCAGGAATGAATGTATGATCGAGACAGAGGGCGGTATATTTGACTGCGGACTGGATACACAGCTGTCGGAGCTGAGAAAGCGCTTGATGCTGTTGTCCTGGTCGGATTGTGAGAAAAACGGGTAAAGGGCATGCCGGAAAAACGGGCTGTGCCGCTTTACCGCTTTCAGGGAGGATATGTTTTTGCGGACGGTTAATATAGATTTCGCAAAATATGATAGAGTACAGGAGCAGGTCTTCTATAAAAAGAAGGGTAAGATTGTCAACGTAGTGGGGTTGACTCTTGAGTCTGCAGGGCCCGACGCGAGACTGGGAGATATTTGTGAGATTGCCCAGGAGGGAGAGGGAAAACCCATCATGGCCGAGGTGGTGGGCTTTAAGGACGGCAGGACTCTGCTTATGCCCTACGGAGTTGTGGACGGCATCAGCTCCGGCTGTATTGTGGAAAACACGGAGCATCCCCTGCAGGTAGTCGTCAGCGACGCCCTGCTGGGCAGAACATTGGACGGCCTTGGGCTTCCCGTGGACGGCAGCCGTTTTGAGGGAATGCCCTACCTGGTTGAGGCTGCGCCTCCGGATCCCATGAGCAGAAAAATCATTGATTCCGTGCTGCCTCTGGGCGTAAAGGCTGTAGACGGCCTGATTACTGTGGGAAAAGGGCAGCGTATCGGTATTTTTGCCGGATCAGGGGTAGGGAAGTCCACTCTGATGGGCATGTTCGCCCGCAATACCAAGGCGGACGTGAATGTGATAGCTCTGATCGGTGAGCGGGGACGTGAGGTGCGGGAATTTATAGAGCGGGATCTGGGAGAGGAAGGAATGCGCCGTTCGGTGGTGGTGGTTGCGACTTCCGACAGACCTGCGCTGGAAAGAAACAAGGCGGCCAAGACGGCTACGGCCATTGCGGAATATTTCAGGGACAGGGGCAAGGATGTGTTGTTGATGATGGATTCCCTGACCCGATTTTGCATGGCTCAGCGGGAGATTGGGCTTGCCAGCGGGGAGCCTCCCGTTACCAGGGGATATCCGCCCAGTGTGTATTCAGAGATGCCCAGGCTTCTGGAGAGGGCGGGCTGCGCGGCCAGAGGATCGATCACGGGTCTTTACACGGTTTTGGTGGACGGAGACGATTTTAACGAACCCATTACGGATACGGCGAGAAGCATTCTGGACGGACATATCATGCTGGACAGGAAGTTGGGTCACAAAAACCATTATCCCGCCATAGATATATTACAGAGTATTTCCAGATGCATGAGCCAGATTGCGGCGGCGGAGCATAAGCAGGCGGCCGGCAAGCTGAAAAACGTGCTGGCTACTTATAATGAAGCGGAGGATCTGATCAATATCGGCGCGTATAAGAACGGCAGCAATCCGTCTATTGACTATGCGATCTCCAAGATTGACGCGGTGAACCGGTTTTTGTGTCAGGACGTGAACGAAAAGTATAGTTTTGAAGACAGTGTGACCATGCTGAAAAAGCTTTTTGCGTAATGATTATTTCAGCATAAAGGCAGGGGAGGACAATGGCAAGGTTTCGGTATTCCATGCAGAGTATTTTAAATATCAAGCTGAAGCTGGAGACACAGGCCAGACAGGAATTTTCCCAGGCCAGAAGCGCTCTGGACGAGGAGGAACAGCGTCTGGAAGCTTTGTTTGACAGAAAAAAGGGGTATGAGCAAAGAGGGGAAGAACTGCTCTCGGGAAAGCTGAATCTTCGGGAGATCAGTGAGAATAAGGCAGCGGTGCGTTGCATGGAGGATTACATAGTACTGCAGAGGAGAAATGTAGACACTGCGGAACGGAAGCTGGAGGAGGCAAGAACCCGGCTGACCACGGTGAGAACGGAACGTAAAACGCATGAGACGCTGAAAGAAAAGGCTTTTGAGGAATTTCTGGCAGAGGAAAAGAAGCAGGAGAGCAAGGAGATAGATCAGCTGACCAGCTATATTTACGGGCAGCGGAGAAAGACGGAAGGCGCAGGGCGGCAGATGGCCTGAAGAGTGCTGCGTTTAACAGATTTTGCTTGGGAGATGACATATGGCAAAGGAATTAAGTCCTACAGCTGCTGCGGCAGAAGAGGAAAAGGCTAGAATAAAAGAAGAGAAAAAGCAGTTTAAACAGGAGCAGAAGGAACAGAAAAAGGAGGCTAAGCGCAGAGCGGCCGAGATCGCCAAACAGGAAGAGGCTCTGGGGGAGGACGGCGGCAGCGGACTTGTGACTTTTTTGGCCACGATTCTGATCGTCATCCTGTGGCTGGCAATTGTGTGCGTGGTGATCAAGATGGATATCGGAGGTTTCGGAAGCAGCGTGCTCCGTCCGATTCTGAAGGATGTGCCTGTCATCAATATGATCCTTCCGGCGCCTGCAGCGGGAACAGAAGAGGTGGAGGAAGGGTATGGCGGGTATGCCAGCATCCAGGAGGCGGTAGAATATATCAAGAGCCTGGAACTGCAGCTGGAGCAGGCGCAGACCGCATCAAAGGCAAAGGATGCCGAGATAGAAACTTTGAAGGCGGAGGTGCTGCGCCTTCAGGAGTTTGAGCAGAAACAGGCGGAATTTCAGCGCATTAAGACCGAATTCTACGAGGAAGTGGTATACACGGACAAGGCGCCCGGACTGGAGGAGTACCGGAAGTATTATGAGGCTATGGACGCCGCTACCGCAGAGTACATTTACAGGCAGGTTGTGACACAGATGGAAACGAGCGCGGAGGCCCAGTCCTATATTCAGACTTTTGCGGAGATGAAGCCCAAGTCCGTGGCCAGAATGTTTGAGAATATGACGGATAATCTTGACCTGGTGGCCGAGATTCTGGAAGGGATGAGCGTAGATAAGAGAGCGGCCGTCATGGATGCCATAGATGCGGAATTGGGAGCCAGGTTGATAAAAATGATGCATCCGGACTCTTAAGGATACTGCATTCCGAGCCGATATAATTACGGGGATAGGGATTCTAAAGGGTTGTGAAGCAGAGGGTCCTGTATTCCCGTAGAGAGATTAAGGAGAAAGGAGGGAGAAAATTGAGAAGCACACCTGTAAAAGATGTGAGTCAGGCTTTGATGAACATGGCGGCGGGTCAGGCGGGAAAAGCAGGAAACAGCGCCGGGGAGTTCCAGAAAATCTGGAGCAGCCAGATGAACAGAAATAATTCCGGAAATGGGGCTGCGGAAGCCGGAAAGCAGGATTCGGCTGCGGGAAAGCCGGAGAAAGGCAGTTCGCTGCAGGAAAAGGATAAGCTCTCGGCCAGTCACAAGACTGAGGACAAAGGCGGCGTGTCTGCTGACAGAACGGACGCAGAAGACCAGACCGGGGAAGAGAAGACAGCGGAGGCAGGAGCCGGAGAGACGGAGAATATATCCGGGGATATGCAGGAAGCTGCAGGAGCGTCCGGAAAGGAAACCGAGGCTGCCGGCGAAGAGAACGGAGAGTGTATGTCCGGGCTTTTGTCCGACAGGGAAGTGGGTCAGCTGAGCGCAGAGGAGCTGGAACACGCCATGGAAGTGCTCGGCGGGATCAGCCTTAAGCTGATGCAGCAGATAGCGGATACTTTCGGCCTGTCCCTGGAGGAAGTGCAGGCGGTTATGGAAGGCCTGGGCATGGAGCAGATGGATTTGCTGGATGCAGGCAAGCTTGGAGATTTGCTGCTGACACTGGGCGGCGCGGAAGATAACTACGCGCTGATTACAGACGGGGCACTGTATGAGAAGTACAGAGAGCTGATGGCGCAGCTGGATGCCGCTCTGCAGGAGGGGGCCAAGGCCCTGGACGGGGAGCCGGGAACGCTGCAGGAGCTGTTAAAGGGAGAACTTGGCCGGGAAACCATGCCGGAACTGTCCGTTGGACAGCGTTTTGAAGGGGTGGAAGAACCGGGGCAGCTTCCGGAAGAGTACGGCGGGAACGGGGATGCCGGGAAAACGGCGAATGTAATCGTTGAGAAGGCGCCCGAGTCGGAAAGCCAAAAGAGCGGACAGAGACAGGAGAGCCGTTCCGAGGGAAAGACAGACGGAAATCCCCAGGAGAATCAGTATGTTCAGAGCATCCGAAACGATGAGTTTCAGCCGCAGCTGCAGCAGACACAGCAGTCCGCGCAAGGCAGTTACTGGTCGGAAAATACAAGGGAGATCATGAATCAGATTCTGGATTATATGAAGGTTCAGCTGAATGCGGACAGCACCAATCTGGAAATGCAGCTTCATCCCGCAAGCCTGGGAACCGTTCAGGTACAGCTTGCTTCCCGCGGCGGCGCGGTTACGGCCCATTTTATCGCGCAGAACGAAACGGTGAAAAATGCGCTGGAGACCCAGCTGGTTCAGCTGAAAGAGCAGTTTGAAGAGCAGGGCATTAAGGTAGAAGCCATTGAAGTCACTGTCCAGAGCCATGAGTTTGAGCGGAATTTGGAACAGGGACGGGGCAGGAATCAGCAGACGCCCGACAAAAAGAGCCGATCCAGAAGAGTTCGTCTGGGAGGCGTGGAGTCCCTGGAAGAACCCGGTGAGGAGCCGGCGGCAGCCGACAGGATACCCGGCGGGGGGAGCACCGTAGAGTATACCGCCTGACGGAAATCCGGAATATAAATCCAGGCCCCGGAAGAGAACCGGCTGCGGGGCGGAACGATCATGAAAAAGAAAGGAGAAAATTTATGGCATTAATGGCACCCGTGGAGAACGGGCAGATTGTGGAAACAGAATCTCAAAAGTCCTTAAAAAACCAGCTTACTGCCGAGAAGAACGGCATGGATAAAGAAGCTTTTCTGCAGCTGCTGGTGGCGCAGATGCAGTATCAGGATCCATTGGAACCTACCTCAAACACGGAATTCATTTCCCAGTACGCACAGTTTTCGCAGGTCGAGCAGATGCAGAATATGGCGGCCACTTCGGAACTGGCCAGAGCGACTTCTCTGGTGGGAAGTCATGTGTATGTGAAGACAACCGGTACGGACGGAGCGCCGAAATATGTGTACGGCAAGGTAGACTATGTAGCTTTCGAGAGCAACAAGGCATATGTGTCCATTGACGAAGCGCTTTACTCCATTGATGATGTGGACACTGTGGTGGATATTGAGTACAAGGACGCTTATGACAAGGCCTATGAATTTACCGGCAAACTGAATCAGCTTCCCAAGGTAAGCGCAATAGACATGAGCCATGCGGAGGATATCGACGAGCTGGAGAAGACCTACAATGAGATGACAGATTACGAGAAGACCTTCATTGCATCCGAAACCGTGAAGAAGCTGAATAAGTATGTGGAGAGACTGAAGGAAATTCGGGCCGCAGCGGATGAGGCAGAGAAGAACGAGGGAACGGAAGGCGACGGGGAAGGCGGAGAAGAGACGCCGGACACGGATGAGACGGAAGGAACCGGGGAGAGCGGAGAGGCATAATAAAGGAGCTGACAAGGATGGATATTCAGAACAATGGGTACATTTCCATTGAGCAGCTGACGAACCAGTACCTGGGCAAAGTCCAGAGAGGGCAGGTTCGAAAGGCCACGGACGGCCAGGCCATGAATGGCTTATCCTTTGAAGATGTTTTCCGGCAGAAGGCATTGACAGATGCCGGCAGCCTGAAGTTTTCCAAGCATGCGATAGGGAGATTGGCGGACCGCAATATCGAGCTCAGTGACAATCAGCTGGAGAGGCTGGAGTCCGGCACGAGGAAGGCGGGACAGAAGGGAATCAGGGATTCGCTGGTGATCGTGGATCAGCTGGCGTTTATCGTGAATATACCCAACCAGACGGTCGTCACTGCAATGGACAGTACGGAAGCCAATGAGAACATATTTACAAATATTAACGGAGCAGTGATTATATAACCGGACCTTTGCGGAGGTTATCATCCCTCGATTGACGGAGAGGGGTATGCTTCGTTCCAGATTAGGAGGAACTGATTACTATGATGAGATCACTTTTCGCCGGTGTGTCAGGACTAAAGACACATCAGGTCAGAATGGATGTTATAGGTAATAACATCGCAAACGTAAACACTGTGGCATACAAGTCCAGCTCCATGACTTTTGCCTCATTGATGAGCCAGACCACCCAGAAGGCCAGCGGCGCCAATTCCAGCACAGGAACGGGCGGCATCAATCCCAGACAGATCGGTCTCGGTGTTAAGACCAGCGCCATCAACACCAACATCACCGGACAGGGCGCAAGCCAGTCCACGGGGAATCCCTTTGATATTATGATTACCGGACAGAATTTCTTTGTTGTCAACAACGGACAGGAGAACTACTTTACCAGAGACGGTTCCTTCTATGTTGACGGCGCAGGCAACCTGGCCATGACCAGTACCGGTTACAATGTGATGGGATGGCAGGTGGATGAGACCACAGGGGCTATTAAGAAAGATACCGTGTCCGCGCTCCGCGTGATGAACAGCGCCAACATGTCCTATCCGCCCGCAGCTACTACAGACGGATACATGTCCGGAATTATCGATAAAAACGACACGGATGTCACCAGCGCCAACGGCAGAGTCGTGAACTTCAAGTTTTATGATGCTCTGGGCTACAGCTATACCGCAAAATTTGTATTTAAGCAGTCCGACGACAAGCATATCTACAGCCTTGAACTTGACAAAGTCGTAGATTCCGAGGGCGAGGAGGTAATGGTCAAGGATGCGGACGGCAAGGAAGTACCGCTGGCCAGTGTGGCTGGTGTGTTTGGCGACAGCGGCAGAGTTGTAGAAAAAGAAAGTAAGCTCACCTTTGATAAAAGCAAGTATGTGTTAAATGGCGACACATTACAGACTACGGATAACCCGCCTGTTACTCTGGCTAAAATTTCAGATATTAAGAATGGCACCAGTTCGCTTAAAGATGCGAATAACAATGAAATAAGCGTGGAAGAGCAGCTGGATAATCTGGCGAAAGCCTATGGTATGGAAGGCTCTTCTGAGGAATTTCTCAATCTGGCCATAAATACAGAGACAGTTGCGACGAACCCTCCTGTTTATAAGTCGATTCGGGAAATGATTCAGAATGACGGAAATTTAAATGCTTTAGGTACTGCAGAGGTAAAAGATGCCAATAATCAAGGAACAGGTGTATATAATATAGCCGCCCGCAAGTTTGATGGTGTGACAATTCAGTTTGACTCGGCGAACGGTAAGTTTATCGGCATCAACGGACTGGCTACTCAGCAGACGGCAAAGCTGAACCTGGGCGGTCTTGGCGAAGGCAACTTCTCCGATATTGAGATTGACTTTTCCACCATCAGCAATGTGGACAACAAAGGGACGTCCACCATCGGGGCGACAAACGGCAAGGACGACGAATTCAATACAGGTTCCGGACGCCGGGTGGGCGCCATGATCGGACTTTCCGTTGAACAGAACGGTATGATATATGCGAGCTACGACAATGGCATGACCAAGCTTCTGGGTCAGATTGCCACCGCCAAGTTTGCCAATGCCTCCGGTCTTGAGAAGCTGGCAGACAATCTCTATTCCGCTACCCTGAACTCGGGTCTGTTTGACGGAGTGGGTGTGGATATTACGGCGGAAGGTGATTATATGTCCACAGGGCAGCTGGAGATGAGCAACGTGGATCTTTCCTCGGAATTTACCGAAATGATCACCACGCAGCGCGGTTTCCAGGCAAACAGCCGTATTATAACTGTATCAGATACTCTCTTGGAAGAATTAACTAACCTGAAACGATAAGTTTTGCTCGCATTATATGGGTAAATGTGCTATAATAGGGGGGCAGTGTTCTGTCCCCCCATATTTGTTCACGGGAAAAGGGCCTGCAGGGCTGTATTTTCTATTACTGTAAGTCCTTTACATAAGTTCAGAAACGGTGACGGATATGACGGGCAGCAGAGAAATTCGGCGAGAGGGCGGGATATGATTGAGGTGACTAAGCTAAACGGTGTGAAAATCCTTGTGAACCCACATCTGTTTGAAATAGTGGAGGAGACACCGGACACGGTGATCACCCTCACTACAGGAAAAAAAATAATTGTAAAAGAAAGTAGACAAGAGATTAAAAATCTTGTAAAATCATATAGAAAGGGTATTTTTGCGGAATAATCAAAAGAAGCAAAAGGGTTAGGTGATTGTCGTGGATATTGCGTCTTTACTTGGTATTATTTTATGTTTTGCAATGATGCTGTACGGTATTATAGTAGGTGCAGGCATTGAGAATCTGGTGAAAGAATATTGGAATTTCCCGTCGGCCGTTATTACCTTTGGCGGCGCCTTTGCCGCTACACTGGCATCAAACAGCCTGGCGGACTTCATCAATGGTCTGAAGAGCTTCGCACTGGTTTTCAAGGCACCGGCCCTGAATACTGCCGAGATGATCCGCAAGATTATCGATTTGTCCAATGTGGCTCGTAAAGAGGGACTTTTGTCCCTGGAGGAAGCCGCGGCAGACATGGATGATGCTTTTTTGAAGAAAGGCATCCTTTTGATGGTGGACGGCACGGATCCGGAATTGGTGCGGGCCATCATGGAGACGGAGCTGGTGAGCATCGAGGGCAGACATAAGAACTGTATCGCATTTTGGGATACGCTGGGCGCCATGGGTCCTGCCTGGGGTATGATCGGTACGCTGATCGGTCTGGTAGATATGTTGTATCATATGGACAATGTGGCGACTCTGGGACCGGCCATGGCTGTGGCCCTGATTACTACATTTTACGGTTCAGTGCTTGCCAACGCTATCTGTTCGCCTGTTTCCAACAAGCTGAAAGCAGACAATGACGCGGAAATGATGCTGAAAGAAGTAATGATTGAAGGACTCCTGTCCATCCAGGCCGGGGAGAACCCCAGAGTAATTGAGGAGAAACTTAAATCCTTCCTTGCGCCTAAGGACAGAGATGCGGCAGGAGGAGATGCGGGGGGTGAGGAATAATGGCAAAGCGTAAGGAAGATACGCCGCCGGCAGGCGCGCCGGCGTGGATGGCGACTTTCAGTGATTTGATGAACCTTTTGCTGTGTTTCTTCGTTATGTTATTTGCCATGTCCAGTATCGAGGAAGCAAAACTGCAGGAATTTGTATCGGCCATGAACAATACCTTCAGTGTGTTTGACGGCGGGGCATCGGCCATCGGGGATGGTTTTCTGATCAGTAACGGTGTAAGCCAGCTGAACGAACTTGACCAGTATATTAACAGTACGGGAAAAGTAGCCGACAGCACTACTGACGGTGAGGATTTTGAGGAATTCGAGAAGTCTCCGGAGTCTCTGGAAGAAATGATGCAGGAGCAGATGCTGCAGGAAAACGAGGAGCGCGTGGAAGAGATATCGGAGGCGCTTCAGGAGAGTGACATCGCAGATGAGGTTGAAGTCAGTTTTACGGCGCAGTATGTAAAACTTACCATGAACGGCGGCCTGCTTTTCGACTCGGGCAAAGCATTTCTGAAAGCCGAGGCGGAACAGATTCTTGATAAGGTGGGGGTTATACTGGAACGTTACGGGGACGGTATCATTGAAATTGAAGGACATACCGATAATGTTCCCATCAGCAGCGCGCAGTTTCCCAGCAATGAGGAGCTGAGCAGCGCCAGGGCCATGTCTGTGTTCTATTACCTGCAGGAACATGCTCTGGTGAATCCGGTGAACCTGAAGCATGCGGGCATGGGGGAAAGAGTGCCCATTGCCGATAATTCCACGCCGGAAGGGAGAAGCAGGAACCGAAGAGTTGAAATCTTAATCTATAATCCGTCTGCGAGATAAGGGCGGGAGAAAGGGCTTTAGACATGAAAAAGAATTTGCTAAGTGTGCTTCTGTTGGTTTTAATGATTGTGAATATTGTATTGTCAGCAGTCATGATGGTCAGCGTTACCGGCACAAACAAGAAGACGGCTGAGCTGATGAACAGCATCGGGCTGGCGATGAACCTGGAGCTTTATACGCCCGGGGCAGGGCCGGAGGTATCCATGGCGGATACGGAGACCTATGTTATGGAGACCATGACCATTCTCCTCGCGTCTTCCGGGGCAGAGGGGGGTAAGCAAACCTATATTGTTTTTGATATTTCCCTGCTTTTGGATAAGACGCATGAGGATTATGCAACGTATTCGGGACAGATCAGCGGTTACGACACCATGATCAGCGATGCGGTTTCCCAGACTGTCAGCAATTATACCGAGGAAGAGTGCCGCGCATCCTTCACCAGCGATATCCGGAATGAAATGCTTACTTCCATCCAGAATCTGTTCAAGTCAAAGGTGGTATATGGGATAACTCTCAGCAATATCAAGTACGGCGGCTGACGGGACGGCGGGCATGGAAAACAAGAGACAATCAGTGAAACGCATGTGACAGGAGGTGAGCTTGTGTGGCCGAGATTCTTTCTCAGGCAGAGATAGATGCCCTGCTGAATGCGATGTCTTCCGGAGAGCTGGATGCGGAGGACATGCAGAAAAAAGAAGAGAAAAAGGTTAGGAACTACGATTTCAGCCGCCCCACAAAATTTTCCAAAGAACATTTGAGAACTCTGGAAATCATATATGAACATTATGCCAGACTGATCTCCACGAATTTACCCGTATACCTTCGCAAAAATGTGCAGGTATCGGTGGTGGGTTCGGAGGCGATTACCTTCAATGAGTTTACAAATTCCCTATCCAGTCCCATTATCATGGGGATCATTAACTTTGCGCCATTGAACGGATCCATTATCATGGAGCTGGGGATTAATCTGGGATACGCCATGTTGGATCGTATGTTGGGAGGAAACGGCGTACCGTTGGAGAAGGGCAGAGATTTTTCCGAGATAGAACAGATTATTATTGAGAAAGTTCTGGTAATGTTTACTCAGCTTCTCAGAGAACCATGGAAAAATGTTATTGATATTTCCCCTGTTCTGACCAGACTGGAGACTAACTCGCAGTTTGCTCAGGTGATCGCCCCAAGTGACATGGTGGCCATCGTCACTTTGGAGATGAAAATCGGGGATGTAGAGGGCTTTATGAATATCTGTCTTCCGTTCTTCACATTGGAAGACATCATGGATAAGCTGAATACGAAATATTGGTATTCAACCATGCAGGAGAACCATGACGAGAATTATGAGGCTTATATTGAGTCCCTGATCAGAAAAGTGGATGTACCGATCAGGGCAGTGCTTGGCAAGAGTACGATTTCCGTAAATGACTTCCTGAACCTGCAGGTAGGAGACTGTATCAGACTGGATTCGGAGGTTGATCAGGATATGAATGTGTATGTGGGCAATATCAAAAAGTTTACGGCATTACCCGGTACAGAAAAAGACTCATATGCTGTCAGGATTACATCAGTTATTAGAGAGGAGGAGTAACAATGGACGGTGGGTTGTCTCAAGACGAGATAAACGCATTACTCTCCGGCATGGATTTGTCCGATGACGATGAGCCGGTAACGATTGAGAGCGAAAAAGAGATCAATGAAAAATTAAAGGATATTTCCCAGGAATTAGCAAATGCCGAAGAACTCCTTTCGGATGTGGAGAAGGACGCCATCGGTGAGGTGGCTAATATCAGCATGGGTTCCTCGGCCACTACGCTGTATTCCCTTGTAAACAAGAAGGTTAATATCACGACGCCGGTAGTGGAGTTTTGTACATGGGATAATTTGCTGACGCAGTATGAGCGTCCATGCGTTTTTATTCAGATTAAATATACGGTGGGCCTGGACGGCACAAATATATTGATTCTGAAGGAGCATGACGTTAAGGTCATTACCGACCTGATGATGGGGGGAGACGGCACCAATACGGAAGGGGAGCTTGGAGAGCTGCATTTAAGCGCAATTTCAGAAGCGATGAACCAGATGATGGGAGCGTCAGCTACATCTCTTTCCACCATGATGCAGAAAAAGATCGATATCAGCCCGCCGGAAGCATCCCTTCTTGATCTGGCTCAGGTTAAGAACGGCGAGGATGTATCTCCTTTTCTGGGGGGAGTGTTCGTCAAGATATCCTTCAGGATGCAGATTGATGATTTGGTGGACAGTTCCATCATGCAGCTTTATCCGGTGGACTTTGCCCGCAGTATAGTTGATACCTTTATGAATTCCCAGGGGTCTTCGGCTTCATCAGAGGCAGGCCAGGCGAAGAGCGCGGATACATCACCGTCAGGCGCGGCGCCGTCAGCTCCCCAGGCGGACATGGGAGCAGGAATGGGCATGGCGGGCAATGCGAATCCTCAGGCGGATATGGGGGCAATGGGGATGAACCCTCAGATGATGAATATGGGGATGAATCCTCAAATGATGAATATGGGAATGAATCCTCAAATGATGAATATGGGGATGAATCCTCAAATGATGAATATGGGAATGAATCCTCAAATGATGAATATGGGAATGAATCCGCAGATGATGAATATGGGAATGGGAATGAACCCTCAGATGGGGATGTCAAACATAAATGTCCAGCCTGCCCAGTTCCAGAGTTTTTCCAATGACGGAGGAACGATTGCGGGACAGGAGAACATCGGTCTGATCATGGATGTTCCGCTGAACGTCACCGTAGAACTTGGTAGAACAACCAAGTCGATTTCCGAAATTCTTGACTTTGCGCCCGGCACGATTATCGAGCTTGAACGAATTGCCGGTGAACCTATAGACGTATTGGTAAATGGTAAGTTCGTGGCAAAGGGGGAAGTAGTAGTAATTGAAGAAAGCTTCGGCGTAAGAGTAACAGAGATTATCAAGTAGGAGGAAGTTTGATATGGCGAAGAATATTTTGATATGCGATGACGCAGCATTCATGAGGATGATGATCAAGAACACATTGACCAAGGGAGGCTACACCGTTGCCGGAGAAGCAGAGAACGGCGCAAAGGCGGTGGAGAAATACAAGGAACTCTCCCCTGATCTTGTGCTGATGGATATCACTATGCCGGAGATGGACGGCATTCAGGCGTTGAAGGAGATTAAAAAACTGGACGGAGGCGCAAAGGTAATTATGTGTTCCGCTATGGGACAGCAGGCTATGGTAGTGGAATCCATTCAGGCCGGCGCTAAAGACTTTATCGTAAAACCGTTCCAGGAGGATCGTGTGCTTGAGGCGGTGAAGAAGGTCATCGGCTGATGCTTTTGACTGCAGGCGGGGCAGGCTATGCTCAATTTATTACTGTGCTGCTGATTTTTGTGGCAGTGCTGGGCGTCACGGCCTGGACTACCAGATGGATTGCGAATTACCAGAAGCAGCAATATGTCAATGAAAACATAGAGGTAATAGAGACCACTCGTATTGCGAATAATAAGTATATTCAGATTATACGGGCAGGCGAGAAGTATATGGTGATTGCGGTCTGCAAAGACACGGTTACCATGCTGGGAGAAATTCCGGGAGAACAGCTGAAGGAGGGTTCTTCCGGACAGGGTTTCAGCTTCAGGGAACTTCTCGACAAGGCTGCGCTGAAGACGAAGGCCGCCCGGGAAGAGCCAAAGGAAAATCAGATGCATGATGAAAAATAAGCTTATATTCAAGCGAATAGCAACCGCAATATGCCTACTGGTTACGGTGGGCATATTGTGTATTTTAAATTCGGTGACAGTGTTTGCCAGCGCGGAGTCCGGAGCGGACAATGTGCTGAATATTACCTTCGGGGACGGGAACGGGGAAATCAACGGAACGCTGCGGATATTGCTGACCTTGACGATGATCAGCCTTGCGCCGATCCTTCTCATTATGATGACCTCCTTCACGCGTATTATCATTGTGCTGCATTTTACCCGTGCGGCACTGAATACCCAGACTGCGCCGCCGAATCAAGTGTTGGTGGGGCTGGCCCTGATCCTAACCTTTTTTATCATGGAGCCTACGATTGTACAGATCAACGAACAGGCGTATCAGCCCTATGAGGCCGGTGAAATCAACCTGGACGAGGCTTTGGAGAGAGGGATTGTCCCGCTGCGGAATTTCATGTACGATCATACGCAGCTGAGAGATGTGGAACTGTTCATGGAGATATCCGGACAGAGCTGGGACGGGGAAACTTTGGAGGATATTCCGCTTTCCGTGCTGCTGCCAAGCTTTATGCTCAGTGAGCTGGCCATGGCATTTTGGATAGGATTTGTGATTTATATACCTTTTATCGTCATAGACATGGTAGTGGCGTCTACTCTGATGAGTATGGGTATGATGATGCTGCCGCCGACTACTATATCCATGCCTTTTAAGATTCTTCTGTTTGTATTGGCGGACGGCTGGAATCTTATTATAGGAGAACTTGTGAAAACTTTTTATGTGACGTGAGGCCAGGGCTGATAATCCGGAGTAAGGAGGAACAAGGGGATGACAATTGATGCGGTAATGGATATCTCAAGGCAGGCGTTGTTTTTGATTATCAAGGTATCGCTGCCTGTGCTGCTGGTATCTTTATGTGTAGGTCTGGTTGTCAGTATTTTTCAGACGGTAACTTCCATACAGGAACAGACGCTTACTTTTGTGCCGAAAATCGTATGCGTGTTTCTTTCTCTGGTTTTGTTCGGGAACTGGATGATGACGGCTATCGTGGAATTTATGACTTCTCTTTGGTCTGATTTCAGCCTTTATATTAACTATTAACCGCTGGGGAGCCTGACGGATGATTCATTATTCGTTTTCCATTTATGATTTGGAATATTTCCTGCTGATTCTGGTAAGGGTGAGTTGTTTTGTCTTTGTCGCCCCCTTTTTCAGTATGCGGAATACGCCCGCCAGAGTGCGGATAGGAATCAGCTTTTTTACGGCGATACTTTTGTATCAGGCGCTTACCCCTGCAGAGGGGATCGTCTATTCTACAGTGACGGAGTATGCCGTAATTGTGATGAAGGAAGCCGTGGTGGGTCTGCTGATCGGATTTGCGGCAAATATCTGTACCACGATTGTCAATTTTGCAGGTTCCATTGCGGATATGGAGACAGGACTGTCCATGGTGACATTGATGGATCCTACTTCCCGGGAGAGTACCAGTATAACGGGTGTGTTATATCAATATGTACTGATGTTCATGATGATTGCCACAGGGATGTATCGTTATCTTTTCGGCGCATTGGCGGATACCTTTGTGTTGGTCCCGGTGAACGGGGCGGTATTCAGATCGGAAGCGCTGATGCAGTCTATGGTGGAATTTCTGGGCGAGTATGTAATCATCGGATTTCGGATCGTTCTGCCCATATTCTGCGCCACTCTGCTGCTGAATGCAGTGCTGGGCGTTCTGGCAAAGGTTTCTCCGCAGATGAACATGTTTGCGGTGGGTATTCAGTTAAAGATATTGGTGGGGCTTTCCGTGCTCTTTTTGACGGCAGGGATGCTGCCGGGGATAGCCGATTTAGTCTTTGGGGAGATGAAGAGAATGATTGTCTCCTTCCTGGGAGGCATAACGTGATTCGATATAATCTGCAGTTTTTTGCGAAAGAGGGCATGGGCGGCGAAAAGACAGAGCCTGCTACCCAAAAAAAGCTGACTGATGCCCGTAAAAAAGGACAGGTGGCCAAAAGCCGGGAGATTACCAACGGGCTGGAGCTGCTGGCTCTGTTTCTGATATTGAAATTCTGGGTAGGACATATGGGCGTGCAGTTTCTGGAGATTTTCGGAAATGTCTACGACAGAATTACGGATGTGACGGTTTTCTGGAGGGGGACAATGCCTGAGAGAGACATCGCATTGGTATTCCGGCAGATGCTGTTTGAAATATTGATTATCGTAGCGCCTATTTTTCTGATCGGATTCTTGATTGCCTTTGTCGTCGATGTGGCCCAGGTAAAATGGAAGCCTACTCTGGACCCCCTCAAGCCTAAGTTCAGCAAGCTTAATCCGCTGAAGGGGTTTAAAAAAATTTTTTCCGTAAACGCGCTGGTGGAACTGGTGAAATCCATCGCGAAGATTGGTCTGATATTGTATATTTGCTATGGGTTTTTGAAAGATAAGTGGCCCATTTTATTGAATCTGTATGATGTGACTTTGATGCAGGCACTGCAGATTGCAGCCAGTACAGTCACGGATCTGGGGATTAGGATTGCTTTGTTTTATATGTTTATCGCTTTTGCCGACTTTGCTTATCAGAAGATTAAGTTTAAAAACGACATGAAGATGACCAAGCAGGAGGTAAAGGAGGAATATAAGCAGCAGGAAGGAGATCCTCAGATAAAGGGTAAGATTCGTCAGAAAATGAGAGAGAGTTCCATGCGGCGCATGATGCAGGAACTGCCCCAGGCGGATGTAGTCATTACCAACCCCACTCATTATGCGGTGGCGATCAAATATGACCCGGATGTAGCCGACGCACCGGTGGTCATTGCAAAAGGCGAAGATTATCTGGCGGCCCGCATCAGAGAGGCCGCCAGGGAAAATAATATAGAAATAGTGGAAAACAAACCCCTTGCCCGTATGCTCTATGCTAATGTAGACATAGGTCAGCAGGTGCCGCCGGAGCTGTATCAGGCAGTGGCGGAGGTACTGGCTTTCGTATATCAGCTGCAGGGCAGGATTTGAAAATGAAACAGGGATAATTACAGACGGTTTTCCGAAAAGCGGGAGAACCCGGCGGTCATTTATGGAAGGAGGAGCAGGCTGTGGATAAGAGATTGGCCAAAACGGACGCTATAATAGCCATTTATGTACTGGTGGCATTTATTATGTTGATAGTGCCCCTTCCGGCTACGGTTCTGGACTTTTTTATGGCATTTAATATTGCCGTGGCTTTTACAATCTTGTTTGCCTGTATGTTTATCAAGGAAGTGCTGGACATGTCCTACTTCCCCACGATTCTGCTTTTTACCACGATTTTCCGGATAGCAATGAACGTTTCTTCCACCAGGTTGATTCTGACCACGGGAACTTCCGGAAACGTGGTGCTGACCTTCGGTAAGTTTGTCGGCGGAGGAGACTTAATCGTAGGTGCGATTATCTTTATCATCCTGATTATGATCCAGTTTCTGGTGATAAACAAGGGTTCCGAACGTGTGGCTGAGGTAACGGCCAGATTTACTCTGGATGCAATGCCCGGTAAGCAGATGGCGATTGACGCGGATCTGAACACAGGAGCCATAGACGATAAGGAAGCCAAGGAAAGGCGCGACAAGATTCAGCAGGAATCCAGCTTCTTCGGTTCCATGGACGGTGCCGTAAAGTATGTCAAGGGAGATGCCATTGCAGGTCTGCTTCTGACCGTGATTAATGTGGTGGGCGGTATTGCCATGGGCATGCTGCGAAATAGGATGGATGTCATGACCGCCATGAACAATTACGGCATTCTTACCATCGGTGACGGCTTGGTGAGCCAGATTCCTTCATTGCTCATCTCTTTGTCCACCGGTGTGCTGGTGACCAAGGGCAGCAAGGAGTCCGATTTCGGGCCGGCCATTGTGAAACAGCTCTTCGGAATTCCCAAGGTAATGTATATGGTGGGCGGGACACTGACCTTTTTGGGTGTGTTTACAGATCTGAACACCCTCCTTTTTATGGGTATGGGCTTTCTCTTTATTGTAGGAGGACGGATGATCGCCAGCAATCTGGAGACTGCGGCGATTGAGAGCGAGGTGGATGACGACGAGGCGGCGGCGGACGAGATTCGTCAGCCGGAAAATGTGCTGAGCCTGCTGCAGGTGGACCCCATAGAATTGGAGTTTGGATACGGCATTATACCTCTGGCGGATGTCAATCAGGGGGGAGACTTGCTGGATCGTGTGGTTATGATCAGGCGGCAGATTGCCTCTGAGCTGGGTATGGTGGTTCCGATTATTCGTCTGAGAGATAATATTCAGCTGAATCCGAACCAGTATGTCATTAAGATCAAGGGGATTCAGGTCAGCGAGGGAGAAATTCTCTTCGACCATTACATGGCCATGAATCCGGGATATGTGGAGGAGGAGATTACGGGCATACCCACCTTTGAACCTTCTTTCCATCTGCCTGCCATCTGGATTACAGAGGGACAGAGGGAGAGGGCGGAGAGTCTGGGGTATACCGTTGTGGATCCCCCGTCCATTATAGCTACCCATCTGACGGAAATTATCCGGCAGCATATAGCGGATTTGCTGAGCAGACAGGACGTGCAGAATCTGATCAACAATATGAAGGAGACCAATCCTTCTCTGGTGGAGGAACTGGTGCCCAAGCTTCTGGGACTTGGGGAAGTCCAGAAGGTGCTGCAGAATCTTCTGCGGGAGGGAATCTCCATCAGGGATCTGCTGACCATTATGGAGACCTTGGCAGATTACGCGCCGGCTACAAGGGATACGGATATCCTCACAGAGTACACCAGGCAGAGCCTGAAGCGTGCAATCTCCACAAAATACTTCCCGAACCACGAAGTTACCAATGTGGTCACGCTGGACCCGAAGGTGGAGCAGGAAATCATGGGGAGCGTAAAACAGACAGAGAACGGCGCTTTCCTGAATCTGGATCCCAACAGGTCGAGGGCAATCATCGATTCGGTGGGAAAGGAAGTCAGGAAGTTGGAGGATCTGGGGAAGAACCCCATCATTATTACATCTCCCATTGTGCGGATGTATTTTAAACGGCTCACGGAGGATTATTTTAAGGATCTGGTGGTAGTGTCCTATAATGAAGTAGATTCTAATGTGGAATTGCAATCAGTTGGGATGGTGACGGCATAGAATGATTATTAAGAAGTTTGTGGCGAAAACAGAAGAAGCGGCGGTGGAAGCAGCGCGGAAGGAGCTGGGAAACAATGTCGTCATCATGAATGTAAAAGCAGTAAAGCGGAGAGGACTTGCGGCTTTGTTTATGGCTAAGCAGACTGAGGTGACGGCAGCTTTGGAGGAGAACGATGCCGTCAGAGGCGTGCGCAGAGAACAGAGGCCCGGGGGCAATACATCCGTAAATTCCATGCAGCAGTATGGGGACGGCGGAGGGATAAATTCGGGAATCACAGAGGACCGCATTTCCATTGAAAAGCGGCTTGACAGTCTCCAGTCTCTTCTGATGAGCCGTTTCCAGGAAAGCGAGACACAGCCGGAAGAAACCGGAGAGACGGGAGAGGCCCTGCATCTTCAGGAAGAGGAAGAGGAGAATCCGGAGGAGCAGGAAGTCACGGAACAGCAGCGTTTTGTCAGGCTTTTGTACAATACCATGCTGGAAAGTGAAGTGGATGAGAAATATGCGAATCAGATGGTAAACGATGTGGATGTCACAGGACAATCCAACTTACCAATAGATTATATACTGGAAAACGTGTATCAGAAAATGATACTGAAGTTCGGGAGAGCGGAGGGAATCACGCCTGCGGAAGGAGCGCCGAGACTGGTTCTCTTCATGGGTCCTACAGGAGTAGGCAAGACTACCACAATAGCAAAGATTGCCAGCAGCTACGCGGTGGAGGAGAAAAAGAAGGTGGCCCTGCTGACGGCAGATACTTACAGGATTGCCGCGGTAGAGCAGCTGCGCACTTATGCAAATATTCTGGAAGTTCCGTTTCGGGTCATCTATTCCGAGGAGGAAGCCAGGGAGGCAGTTGAAGAATTTGACGGATATGACTATGTATTTGTGGATACGGCGGGACACTCCCACCAGAACGAAGAGCAGCTTGGACACACAAAGGCTTTGTTGGAGGCCCTGCAGGAGGCGGGAGAGTGTCAGATCTTTCTGGTGCTGTCCGCCACTACAAAATACCGCGATTTGCTGAAGATTGTGGCCACATATGACGGAATTGCAGATTTTCAGTTGATTTTCACAAAGCTGGACGAGACGACGGCTATGGGAAATCTGTTGAACCTGAAGCTTTATACAGGGACTCCCATTGCGTTTGTGACAAACGGACAGAATGTGCCGAATGATATTGAGCACTTTAATGCCCAGAAGACGGTAAAGCAGATATTGAGCACACGGCATGAGCGAAACTAAGGCAAAGGAGGCAGAGTATGGATCAGGCAGAACAGTTACGTATCCTAAAGGCAGGCAGCCAGCAGCCGAAGCCGCTGGCCCGGGTTATTACTGTTACCAGCGGCAAAGGCGGCGTGGGAAAGTCCAATACCTCCATTAATCTGGCGATTCAGTTCAGGAAGATGGGAAAGAGGGTCATCATACTGGATGCAGATTTCGGTCTGGCCAATATAGAAATTATGTTTGGAGCGGTGCCCAAGCATAATCTGTGTGATCTGATTTACCAGGGAAAGAGTATTACGGATATCATTACCTGGGGACCTATGGAGGTAGGATTTATTTCCGGAGGAAGCGGCATTGCCGGGATGTCTAATTTGAGCCGTGACTATTTGAGCTATATTATTCAGAATCTGGCTAAGCTGGATACGATTGCGGACATTATAATCGTGGACACCGGAGCGGGGATATCGGACGCGGTGCTGGAATTTTTGGTGGCAAGCGGCGAGATTCTCCTGGTGACGACACCGGAACCGACTTCCATCACGGATTCCTATTCTCTGCTGAAGGCGCTGTACAGGCACTCCCGGTTTGACCAAAACGCCACTAAGGTGAAGCTGGTCGCCAACCGGGTGGAGAAGGAAACAGAGGGAAAGATACTTTATGATAAGCTGAATGCCGTGGTTGAGCGCTATCTGAAAGTTCCCATAATCTATCTGGGCTGTGTGCCGGAGGATGTACAGCTGTCCCGTTCCGTTATGCAGCAGGTTCCTGTCTCACTCCATAATCCGGGCGCGAAGTCTACGGCCGCCTATGAGAGGATTGCGGGAAGACTTCTGGGCAAAGAGGAGACGGAACGTCAGCCCAAACGAGGGATGGCGGCGTTTTTCTCTTATATCATCGCAGGTAAAAGGTAAAATGAAAAAAGGTGGTGGTTGTTATGTTTTCTAAATTTATTTCAGTAGGAGATAAAATTGAACTTCAGGCCATGGTACGTGAGAACGAGGAATCTCAGGGGACGCCGGGGAAGGTTTATCACAGTACAGTACATGATATCCAGTCCGAGGATACAATAGAGATTACCATGCCCATGGAGAAGACAAAGCTGATTCTGCTTCCGGTGGACAGTGAGTTTGAGATGGTATTTTACGGGGCGAGCGGCTTGTTCCAATGTCTGGCGCGGGTTATTGACAGGTACAAGAGCAATAATACGTACATTCTTTTGCTGGAGATGACCAGCAATCTGCGCAAGTATCAGAGGCGTGAGTTCTATCGTCTGGGATGCGCCCTGGAAATGAGTACCCGAAATCTGCAGGATGAAGAGGTGGAAACCATAGAAAGCAGGCAGCCTTATACTTTGTCAAGAGGGCTTCCCCTGAAACAGAGCGTCATTGTGGATATCAGCGGCGGCGGCCTGCGTTTTCTGTCTTCTCAGCGCTATGAGCCCGGGAGTCTGATTTATTGCAGCTATCATTTGATGAACGGCGGAGAACACAAGAAATACGAAGTGATCAGCAGAGTAATCAGCGCCATAGAACTTGATAATCGACCGGGTACCTTTGAACATCGCGTGCAGTTTTACGATTTGGATCCCACAGTCCGCGAGGAGATCATCAAATATATCTTTGAGGAAGAGAGAAAAAATCGGCTGAAAAAGAAATATTCTTCGCAGCAGTAAAAAGGTTACTGACATGCCGTTTACAGTAACGCAACAGTTCAGACAGGGCGCTGGACTGTTACGAGAATACACACAAAACGCGAAAAGAATGTGTTTAAGCAGAAATATGCATCATATTCGTTGTTTAAAATGTTGCTGTTCTGTGTTATAATATAAGTGCTGTATGGGGAGAAAGAACGAAATTAGGAGAGGCTGTTTATGAGTGAAATTTTAGAGCAGGTTTCGGCAAATTATTATGATGTGCTGAAGGAAATCGGCAATATCGGCGCTGGCAATGCCATGACTGCCCTGTCGCAGATGCTTCAGTGCAAGGTGGACATGAAAGTGCCGCAGGTCAGGCTTCTGGAATTTTCCGAGGTCGGAGAGCTGATGGGGGGCGAGGAGCAGATCATGGCAGGCGTTTTCCTTGGCGTGGAAGGGGATATCACAGGCAGTATGATGTTTATGGTGGAAGAACAGTGCGCCAGACATCTGATCCAGAAGATTACCATGGGAATGATGCCGGAGGGAACAGAGTTTGAGGAGATGGGCCTGTCCGCGATGCAGGAGGTGGGTAATATCATCACGGGCGCGTATCTGAATTCTTTATCCAGCATGACGAACCTGACGGTGGTTCCCTCTCCTCCGGCGATAACCGTGGACATGGCAGGAGCAATCCTGAGCGTGCCCGCTATTCAGTTCGGGGTTTACGGGGATAAAATTCTGCTGATACAGTCCCAGTTTTACGATGAAGTGAAGCTGGACGGGTATTTTATTCTGATTCCGGATCTGGAATCTTATGAAAGAATACTCACGGCGCTGGGAGTACCGGTGGAATTGTAAAAGGATTACATCATTATGTTTCTTCATCAAAGGTGTGAAAATATAATGGACAAAAAGGATATGGAAATGGCTCATGAGTGAAATAATCAAAGTAGGAATAGCGGACTTGAAGACCTGTATGCCCCCCAATGGGGTGATGACTCTGGGATTGGGATCCTGTGTCGGCATTGCCCTCAGGGATCCCATGAATAAAGTGGGCGGGCTGGTACATATTATGCTGCCGGACAGCAAGGCGATAAGCAACGGACAGCATAACATTGCAAAATTTGCGGATACGGGAATAGAAGAACTGGTGAGGCAGATGGAAAGATTGGGAGCCAGGCGTGTCCGGATGGTTGCAAAGATTGCCGGAGGGGCTACCATGTTTAATTTTCAGGGGAGCGGCAGCGGCGCGTCGGTGGCTCAGGTGGGCGACCGCAATGCGGAGGCGACTCGGGCTAAGCTCAGAGCGCTTAAAATTCCCATTTTGGCACAGGATACAGGCGCAAATTACGGAAGGACGGTTATCTTCTATCCGGAGACAGGCGCGTTTCACATTCGCGCAGTGGGAAGACCTGAAAAGATTATCTGAAAGGGACAAATATATGAACAGGAAAAATATGCCGCTTTTATTGATGCTGACAGCCGGTGCGGTGACATGTATTATTACCTATATAGAGAAGTATACTATGGTTGAGAAGCTGGTTTCCCTGTTTTTTGTCCTATTGCTTTTCTATATATTAGGATGTATTATGAAATGGACATTAGATTATTTTGAGAAGCAGAATGAAGAGCGGTTGATGGAAGAGGGGGAAGTCATCGAGAAGGAAGCGGAAGATGCCGGGGAGATAGAGCAGGAGAAGAAGGCCGGTTAAAATGCTCTTGACAGATTGCAGGGCGGACAGTATGATTACAGAGAAGAAGGAGCAGAGGTTTCATGGACGAGGCAGGCAGAAAGAAACTGTTAGAAGAATATGCGAAGATGAAATCACAGGAAACCAGAGAGAGGCTGATTCTGGAATATGCTCCTCTAGTAAAGGTGGTTGCAGGCAGATTAAGCATGTATCTTGGCTATAATGTAGAGTATGAGGATCTGGTCAGTTATGGGATATTCGGACTGATTGACGCGATAGACAAGTTCGACTGTCTTAAGGATGTGAAATTCGAAACATATGCCAGTCTGCGCATTCGGGGAGCTATATTGGACCAGATCCGTAAGTTGGATTGGATTCCCAGAACCATTCGGCAGAAGCAGAAAAAAATTGAGACGGTAATCAAGGAAATTGAACAGAGCACAGGGCATGCCGCCACGGACGAGGAAATCGCCAGGGGGCTTGGTATATCGAACGAGGAATATTTGGATTGGCAGTCCCAGATGAAAATTACAGGGCTGGTTTCCCTGAATGAATATATGGAACAGGGCAGTGATGTTTCCCAGGATTACAGGAGGCACACTACCTCTCATTTTGAAGCTCCGGAAGAGAAAATAGAGAGGGAGGAGCTGACGAAAGTGCTGGGTGAAGCGCTGCAGCTTTTGACGGAGAAGGAACAGAAGGTAATTACGCTGTATTATTATGAAGAACTAACGTTAAAGGAAATCAGCAGTATTCTGGAGGTATCCGAGTCCAGGGTGTCGCAGCTGCATACCAGGGCGTTAAAGAAGATGAAAGTAAAAATGGGGCACTACATGGGCATTCTTTCAAATAATTAGATGTGGGGGATCAATCTATGCAGAACGGTTACTTTCGATTGGTAAATGATTTTAAGGGGTATGGTCTTGCTTTGTATCCGCCCAGGGATTTCGGTGAAGAGATTCGGATGGATGAACTTTGGAAATATCTGGACGGCCAGAGGATAAAATATGATAAGAAGCGCATTGAGGCGCAGATTAATTTTGAGGAGGGCGGAATCTGTCATTTAGGCGACGGAGAATGTCCTGCCTGCGACGAGACATATATGCTTGATGTCAGCGATGACAATATGACTGCCACTGTTCGTTTTATTCCGCCTTCGGAGAGCGGGAAGAAGATGACCAAAGACGAATTTCTCCGTGAGCTGAAAAAGAAAAATATTGTCTACGGTGTGCAGGAGAATTCCCTGGATGAACATTTTCTGGGAGAGGGAGTATATTGTACAGACATCATTGCCGCCAGGGGAAAAAGGCCTGTGCAGGGAAAAGACGCCCAGATTGAGTATTCCTTCAACACAAATCAGCACAAGCGTCCGGCCCACAGGGATGACGGAAGAGTAGATTACTTCAACCTGACTACCATCAACCAGTGCAGGAAGGGGGAGGTGATCGCGCGGATTATTCCCGAGCAGCAGGGGGAGGCAGGCTGTGATGTGTACGGAAAAGCGATAAAACCCCGGGAAGTGAAGCGGGAAACGCTTAAGTTCGGCAAAAATATAGAATTGTCGGAGGATAAATTGAGCATTACTTCTCAGGTGGACGGACATGTGTCGTTGATTGATCAGAAGGTGGTCGTGGCCAGCGTGTATCAGGTAAAGGGGGTAAACGTTTCCACCGGAAATATTAATTACGACGGCAGCGTCGAAATAGCGGGAAATGTGGATGCGAATTTCGAGGTAAAGGCGGGCGGGAACGTAGTGGTAAACGGTCTGGTAGAGGGCGCTACGATCATCGCCGGCGGAAATATTATCATTGCCAAGGGCATGAACGGAATGGGCAAGGGATACCTCAGAGCCAGAGGGGACGTAATCGTGAAGTTCCTGGAGAATTCCCGGATTGTGACTGGCGGTTATCTGGAGACGGAGGCAATCCTTCACTGTACAGTGTCTTCGGGCAGCGATGTGAGAGTGGACGGCCGCAGGGGGATTATTCTGGGAGGCCGCGTGCAGGCAGCGAATTCCATTGCGGCAAAGACAGTGGGAGCCAGCATGAGCACTGCCACTACGCTGGAAGTGGGGGTGGAGCCCCTGCTGATTTCTCAGCTTGAACATGTGCAGACTGCCATTGAGGAGAGGAAGAAGACTTATAACGCTGCAAAAGTCATTTATGACAATTTCACGGAAAAACAAAGGAAAGGCTTTAAATATAACGAAAGCCAGCTGAGATATATGAAGAGCGTGACCGCATTGATTCAGGAGAAGGGGGAGGAGCTGGAACGGCTTAACCGGCGTCTGGAAAACCTCCAGGAAATGATGGAAACGCGGGAAGAGGCACAGGTGGTTATCAATGAGCAGGTATTTCCCAATACCACGATTGTAATCGGCGGGGTTTCCAAGCTTATTCAGAATAACTATCGATACTGTAAATTTGTGAAGGAAGACGGCGAAGTTCGCATGGTTCCGATGTAGAGGAGACGGGGCTGCGGAAGACTTGCCGTTGTTCCGGCAGGGAAGGGAAGGTGTGTTATGGCTTTTGGCGCGATTGAACTGACAACGATTTCCAGGTCACAGGATTATACGACAATCAAGCATAATGAGGACAATAAAGTAGGTGTGGATCAGGCCAATTTCAGCGATCAGGTTCAGAAAGCTGTGGAGCACAATATACGGGACGTGCACAGCAGCGACGACACCATGTGGCGTGAGAGCAAGCCGGATGCCAAGGAGAAGGGGAACGGACAGTACAGCGGAGACGGCGGGCGCAGACGGAAGAACAAGCCGGCGCGCGAACGGGTGGTGGTGAAGAATCACGGCGGTTTTGACATGAAGATATAAGGTTGCTGTGAACGGCGAAGCCGTGAACAGTAACGATATAAGGCGGGAATGGCCTGTGGAACAGACAGGACGGAATGGATGAGTAGATGGACAAGATGGAAATTATTCTGCTGGCGGCAGGAGGAATCATTTTTGTATTGAGTTTTTTCATTCCCGACAGAAAGGGCGCTTCTTCGAAAAGCGGAGGAGCGCTGTCCGGACATGAGCTGAAGGAGCTGGTCAGCCAGGAACTGGAGTCTGTGAGAGGACATGTGGATGATGTAGTGGAAGAGGCGGTTAGCTATGCCATGGAGAAGACGGAACGAAGTCTGGAACGGCTTTCCAATGAGAAAATCATGGCGGTAAACGAATATTCCGATACGGTGTTGACGGAAATCCATAAAAATCATGAGGAGACGGTATTCCTTTATGATATGCTCAACAATAAACATACCAGTCTGAAAAATATGGTAGGAGAAGTAAATCAGGCGGTAAAGGAGGCCGAGGCGCTGCTGTCCTCCTTACGGGAGGCCGCTTCCGGACAGGAAAGCCAGGAGAAACGGACGGCGGAGGCGAGAACTCAGGAATTTCTTCCTGGGGAAAACGGTTTTGCGGAGGCTCATTCGGCACAATCGGAGGCTTCCGGCGCAGAGCCGTTCACGGGAAACGGCGGGACCGGCCTGCCGGACGGAGCGGAAAAGCTTCGGGAAAGCCTTGTGCCGCAGGCAGAAAACGAGCAGAATAATAACGAGAAGATCTTGAGGCTTTACAGGCAGGGGAAATCTGCCGTGGATATAGCGCGGGAGCTGGACCTGGGGGTCGGCGAGGTAAAACTGGTACTGGATTTATTCAGAACATGAGAAATGAGGAGATAAGTGAAACTGAGATATCAAATGCGGGGGTTGGGGATCGGTATTGTTGTCACGGCCCTGCTGATGGGAGTGACCGGAAGGGAAAAGCTTCCTTTGAGCGACGCAGAGATAAGGGCGAAAGCTTTGTCCCTTGGCATGGTGGATGCCGAATCCCGGAGGCTGACAGATGTTGGGAGTTCTCCGGCGTCGGAGACAGCGCAGCCGGTTCAGCCGTCGGAGAGTGAGGCGGAGACAGAGCCGGAGGGGGCGGTATCCTCAGAGGAAGAACCGGTGGATGAGCCTTCCGTTCCGGAATCTGACGAGTCCGGGACAGATGATTTGCCGGGCAGTTCGGTTACCGTTGTCATCGAGGCGGGAACTACTTCTTATCAGGTAAGCCGGATGCTGGCGGAGGCGGGATTGGTGGAAAATGCCGTCGAATTTGACAATTACCTGTGTGATAACGGATATTCCACAAATATTGCGGCAGGTACTTATGAGATTTGGCCGGGGACCAGCCAGGAGGAAATCATCAATTTGATTACAAAAAAACGTTAAGCATGTAAACAGGCTTTGTATCTCTGCTCTAAGGGGCGGAGTACAAAGCCTGTTGGCAAATACGGGTAACCTTACGGGGAGTTCAGCAGGGGAGTTCACGCGCATTCTGCAGGAAAATCCCCATAAGGAAGGATGCGCAGGTGATTTTTGCGGAAAGATAGTCAAAAAAATTGAGTACAGGAGGTGACTGCTATGCGGATGTATGACATTATCATGAAAAAGCGTAACGGCGGTGAGCTGGAGGACAGGGAGATCAGGTTCTTTATCGAGGGCTATACCAGGGGGGAAATTCCCGACTATCAGGTTTCGGCTCTGATGATGGCGATTTATTTTCGGGGAATGACGGAGCGGGAGACTCAGGAGCTTACCATGGCCATGGCGGAAAGCGGCGACAGGCTGGATTTGTCGCAGATACATGGGATCAAGGTGGATAAACACAGCACGGGAGGTGTGGGAGACAAGACTTCGCTGGCTTTGACACCCATGGTTGCCGCCTGCGGAGTCTCCGTGGCGAAGATGAGCGGCAGAGGGCTGGGGCATACAGGGGGAACGATCGATAAGCTGGAGAGTTTTCCCGGCTTTACCACCGAACTCACCCGGCAGCGCTTCACGGAGAATGTGAATCGCATTGGGATTGCGATTATGGGGCAGACTGCGGATCTGGCCCCTGCGGACAAGAAGCTTTATGCGCTTCGCGACGTGACGGCGACAGTGGATAACATGTCCCTGATTGCCAGTTCTATCATGAGCAAAAAGCTGGCTGCGGGGGCGGATGCCATTGTGCTGGATGTGAAGACAGGAAGCGGGGCATTCATGAAGAAGCAGGAAGATGCGGAGGCTTTGGCCCGGGAGATGGTGAGAATCGGCCGAAATGCGGGAAGAAAGACCACAGCGGTCATTTCCGATATGGATCAGCCTCTGGGGCTGTCTGTGGGGAATGCTCTGGAGGTCAGGGAGGCCATAGAGACGCTGATGGGCAAAGGACCGGAGGATTTTGAGGAATTATGTCTGGTTTTGGGCAGTCAAATGCTTATTGCCGGAGAAAAAGCAGGAAGTGTCCAGGAGGCAGAGAAAAAGCTGAAAGAGGTCATTGCCGACGGAAGCGCGCTGAGAAAGCTGGCAGAGTTTGTGGAAGCGCAGGGCGGAGACAGCAGGGCTGTGTACAATCCGGATATGCTTCCCCGGGCAGAGATTGTCAGGCCGGTTCCTGCGCCGGAGAGCGGCTATATCGGCAGCATTGTCTGTGATGAAGTGGGGATCTGTTCACTGATTTTAGGAGGGGGAAGAGAAACCAAGGAAAGCGAGATAGATCTGTCGGTGGGGCTGACGCTCTGCAGGAAGGTTGGAGACTATGTCCGGAAGGGAGATCCGCTTGTCGTGGTTCACGGAAACGCGGAAAAACGCGTGGAGGAGGCGGCGGGCCGTTATCTGAGGGCATGCAGAATTACGGATGCGCCGCCGTGTCCGGGGCCTCTGATTAAAGCCGTCTTTACATAAGTGACGTCTCAGACGCATAGTTTGAGGCGTGGGTCAATATAATGGAAGTATGAGAAAGAGCAATGATCGAGACAGGAGAAACGAAGCGAGGAAGGAAGCCCTGCTGGAGTCACTGAAATTTCCCAAGGACATTTGCATGGGGGCAATGAAAGTGACAATGACCGGCAACAAGGAGGCGTGGATTGAGAACTACCGCGGAATTCTGGAGTATACGGACAGCCTGATTCTGCTGCAGGGCAAGACCTGCCAGGTCTGCTTTGAGGGAAGCGGGCTTTCCATAGATTATTATACAAATGAAGATATGAAAATCAGCGGTTGTATCGGCTGTGTCAGGTATATCTGAGTAACGGTGCAGCGTCTTGCCTGAAAACTGTTGCAGAACTGAGGAAGCGCAGCGGTTCGCGGACGTTCAGGACCGCTGCGGGGAAGATGCAGGAGGATAGCGCGGCAGTCGCTTCCGGCTTTGGGAAATGATCCCGGTCGGGGCGGTTTCCGTAAGGAAAAATGGGAAGAGGATAGGCCATGATTAAATTGCTGAAATATCTCAGAGGATATCTGCGTATCCGTGTATGGGGCTTTTCTCCGGAAAGATTTATGAATCTGTGCAGCAACAGGGGCATTCTGCTGTGGGACATTGTCCGTGAGGGCGATATCTATTATATGAGTATCAGCCTGAAGGGATTCTGGGAGCTGAAGCCTTTACTGAAGAAAACGGGGACAAGGGCAGCCATATTAGAGCGATATGGACTGCCCTTTTTTCTTCCGAAGCTTGTGAGACGCAAGATGTTTGTGGCGGGGCTGGTACTGGCTGTCGCCTTTTGGACGGTCTCTTCGCTTTACATATGGGATATTGAACTGAACGGAAATTTTCAGATTACGGAGGATGTTTTCGGAAGCTTCCTGAAGGCAAATCAGGTAAAGATCGGGATGCTGAAAAGCGCCCTTGACATTGAGGAACTGGAGAAGCAGATACGGAGACAATTTACGCAGGTCACATGGGCGTCCGCAAAGCTCAGCGGGACAAAGCTGCAGATCGACATTAAGGAAAACGATGCGCCGATCATCGTGGAGAGAGAAGATACCCTGAAGGGGACAGACTTGGTGGCAGAGTATGGGGGCAGGATTGTGTCCATTATTGTGCGCAGCGGCGTGCCAAAGGCTGCCATCGGAGACACCGTGGAGCAGGGAACGGTTCTCGTGGAGGGGAGGGTGCCTGTATATAACGAAGACAAGACTGTTCGTGAATATTATTACGTGGACGCGGATGCGGATATTGTGCTGGAACATACAATGAGCTATTCCGAAAGGCTTCCTCTGGATTACATCAGAAAGGAGTACACGGGAAGGGAGAAGAAAAGTTATTATCTGAAGCTGGGCGGCAGTACATACGGGATACCGCAGGAACGTCCTTTTCTGGTTTATGACAGTCTGATCAGGGAGAGCAGGCCGGTGGCTTTGGAAAAGCTGTCGGTGCCGGCTTATTTTGGTACGGTGCTGTATCGGGAATATCTGAATACGGAATATTTCTATACAGAGGAGGAGGCAGAGGAGCTTCTTAATCAAAAATTAATGGTTTTTCTTGCAGATTTAAAGGAAAAAGGGGTACAAATTATTGAAAAAGATGTTAGAATAGATACAGAGGGTGATTTTTGGGTGATCCATGGAGAATTTTTGGTGCATGAGCCTGTGGGTGTGAGTGCGGAGACTGTCAGGGAAGAGAATGGGGGGACGGATGCAGATGAATGATTTTACTATACGGCTGGATATGCCGGTGGGGCATATTCAGGAGATATTCGGTATGCGGGATGCGTATGTAAAGAAATTGGAGCGGGATTTCGGCGTGGCCATTGTTGACCGAAACGGCAGCATAATGATTACCGGAGAGGAAGAGCAGGCAAAGAGGGCGGAAAGTGTTCTCAGGCAGCTTTCTCTCAGCCTGAGCCGGGGAAACGAAATTGAGGAGCAGAGTGTGGATTACGCGATTACATTGGGAATGGAGAAAAAGGAAGCCGCAATGGCGGAGATCGACAGCGATTGTATCTGTCATACGGTGAACGGTAAACCGATTAAACCGAAGACCCTGGGACAGAAGGCTTATGTGGATGCCATCAGGGATAATATGCTGGTGTTCGGTCTTGGGCCGGCGGGCACGGGCAAGACTTATCTGGCCATGGCCATGGCAATCACTGCGTTTAAAAATGATGAGGTGGGAAGGATTATCCTTACCAGGCCGGCTATAGAGGCGGGAGAAAAGCTGGGATTCCTGCCGGGAGATCTGCAGAGCAAGGTGGATCCCTACCTGCGCCCCCTTTATGATGCGCTTTATCAGATTATGGGGGCGGAGAGTTTTGCAAAAAATATGGAGAAAGGGCTGATTGAGGTGGCGCCTTTAGCCTATATGAGGGGACGGACATTGGACAATGCCTATATTATCCTGGATGAGGCGCAGAACACTACGCCGGCCCAGATGAAAATGTTCCTGACCCGTATCGGCTTCGGCTCAAAAGTGGTGGTGACCGGGGATAATTCTCAGAAAGACTTACCTACGGGCACGAAATCCGGGCTGGATGTGGCGGCCAAGGTGCTGAGAGGGATAGAGGATATTGCGTTCAGCACGCTGACGAGCAAGGATGTGGTGCGCCATCCTTTGGTGCAGAAGATTGTACAGGCCTATGAGAATTATGAGGTAAAGGAAGAATCCAGGAGCCGGCGGGAGCGGGACAGGCTGAAAGTGAAGGACAGGCAGGGCAGAAGAGGATAGACGGATGATGAATTTATATGTAGAGAACGAGACTGACCGGGAACTTCCGTTTCCCGCAGAGGAAGTGGCAAAGCTTGTCTGCGGGGCGGTTTTGGAGGATGTGGGCTGTCCCTGCGACGATGTGCAGATCAATGTATTGTTGACGGACAATCAGGGGATCCGCAGGCTGAATCGGGAATTCAGACAGGTAGACAGGGAAACGGATGTTCTGTCCTTTCCCAATGTGGATTTTTGCCAGGCGGGTGTTTTCGAGGTTGACGAGGAGGACGAGGAGGATTATTTCGATCCGGAGACAGGGGAACTGATTCTGGGCGACATTATGATTTCGGTGGACAGGATGTATGATCAGGCCCGGTGCTACGGGCACCATGTCAAAAGGGAGTTCGCATTTCTTCTGGCTCACAGTATGCTGCATCTGTGCGGATATGATCATATTGCGGAAGAAGAACGCCTGGTCATGGAGAGAAAGCAGGAGGACATACTGACAGGCCTGGGAATCACGAGAGAATAACAAACATACGTTCGGATACGGCGTAATTGATGAGGGACACGAATGAATCAGGCGGAGATAAAAAGGAGACAGGCGCAGGAGGTCTCCAATATATTGGCGTTGGTCATCATCTGCATGGCGGGACACCTTGTAGGGGAAAAAGGAATTACTTATACGGCGGTGGCCGCGGAGTGCTGTCTGCTGGTGTGGACAGCGGTGTGCGGGGAACTTTCGGACGGATTGGGCAGATTGCTTCGGGCCAGGCGGAATAAAGGGCAGTACAGGAACATTGTGAGAATGCGGGGAACCGCCCTGGCTGTGCAGGCAGCGCTGGGAGCTGCGGGCAGCGCCGCCTTGTTCTTCGGGGCAGATTGGATTGGAGAAGGAATATTCAACATTCCCTGCAGCGTCCTGATTCTCAAGGTATTGTCTCCGGCAGTCCTGCTGCGGTCCCTGACCTGTGCGGTGACCGGCTATTTTCAGGGGGAGGGAGCGGAGCTTCCCAGGGCGGTGGCAGGCATAATGCGTCAGTTGTTTATCCTGGGTTTCGGTCTTCTGTTCTGTAAGATCCTGGGGGACTACGGCCAAAAAGTGAGCGGACTTCTCCGGCAGGAGAATTATGCCGCCATGTACAGCGGTGTGGGAATTGCTTTGGCAGTCTGTCTGGCGGATTTCTTTATTCTGCTGTTTCTGGTGATCATTTTTAAGGGAAGCCGGCGAAATGAGAGAAAGCTGAGACAGGAAGGGATGTATTCTGCGGATTCCCGGTGGGATTGTGTACGTTTTTTGTGCATGGGCAGGTGGCCTCAGGCTGTTTCGAGTTTTATGACCGTATTTCCCATGGTCTCAGGACTGCTCCTTTTTGGGTGGAAGGCCAGGGAGGGAACCGCGGAGATAACGGTTTACGGTTTGTATGCAGGAAAGTATTTGGTGGTCTGCGGTGTGCTTGTGTGCGTTATTTCGCTTCTGCTGCTGCCGGTGGTTGGACGGATATTCCTGTGTTTCAGAAGGAATGAGAACCGGTTTGCCAAAACGGTCTTTATGAGCGGAGTTCATGCAGGTCTGGTTTACGGTATCTTTTTGACCGTGTATGTTGGGGTCATGGGAGGACGGATTGCCGACATATTGAGCAAGGAGAACGGGGAGACGGTAAAGCAGATGCTTCAGGGAGGCGCCTGTGTGATTTTATTTGCCGGATTGTCTCTTTATTTCGGCCGTTTTCTCCATACGGCAGGGAAACGTTATCCGGTGCTGGCCGCCCTGTGTCTGGCGAATGTGGTTTATTTTGCGGCGGCTGTCCTGTTGTCGGAAGCCGGTATTTTGTCGTTGGTGTACGGCGGCGCGGCGGGGATGTTTGTGCTTTGTATTTTGCTGGGCGTGTTTTCTTTCCGGCAGATGTGGGTGAAGGCAGACTGGCTGAGCCTGTTGATTGTGCCTTTGGGGGCAGGTGCGGCGGCGGGGGGTGTCTGTGCCCTGATGGGGCTTGCGCCGCTGGGAGATCCGGTAATGCTGCCCTTGGCGTTTGCCGTGTCCGGCGCGGTCTATTGGGGGCTGCTTCTGGCACTCAGGAATTTTAAGGAGCAGGAGCTGGAGGTAATTCCCGGAGGGCGGCTGATCGGCGCGCTGGGTCAGAGGCTGCGGTTCTATTCATGAGCCGGAGCCGAATTCGGCAGGGGGAGGCCCGCAGAAGGAGATTATTTAGGATTAAGTGAATAAAGCTGTGAAAAAAAGTTGATACTATCAGCAAAAATCCAGGGAGTCAGTATGAAATTTTTGAAGGGTATCAGCTTGTTTTTTTTCTATCCGCTGTTGTTTTTGGGGATTGGCTTTTACGCAGGCATAGAGATGTCCCAATATTTTTATCCGGGGGAGCAGGAGCCGGGAGAGGAGCAGCCGGCGGAGATCTCTTTGGCCTCTGAGGAGGGTGAGGAAGACTTGTCGGAGGCGCCGGAGCAGGAATGGGAGGCTTATACTGAGGAAACTCTGCCGGAGGAGGATAGCGCGCAGGAGTCCGAAGAGGTAATGAATTCTTCCGAGACGCTTTGCGTGGATACGGATTATGTGCTGCAGGAGACGGATGTCCTGAATCATATGGTGGTGGAGACCGTGTGGAGACTGCCGGAGAAATATGTGGGAATGGACAGAGAGCAGTTTCTTCAGGCCATGGAGGTATACGAGGCATTTCCGCCTCTGTCGGAGATGGAGAGGGGATTTGTGGGATTGGATGTGCTTTCTTTTTCCAGGGAGCGGGTGGTGGTGCAGATGAATTATAAGTTTGTTCAGCCCAGCAGCAGCTTTTATCTCGCCGTCTATGACAACAGGGTGGTAGTGTATCTCGAAGATATGGAGACGGTATATATAGAGACAGATATTCGCTTGGATTCTCTGCCGGAGCAGCTTCAGCGGAATATTATCGAGATGATGTGGATAGAAAATGAGGAGAAGTTGTACGACTTTCTGGAAAATTATTCAAGTTAGAGCTTAAGGAGTCGGTATGGGAATGACAATAGGGATTGTGGGCGGCGGCGCGGCGGGCATGATGGCGGCAATTACGGCAGCGGAACTGGGGGCCGAGGTGACGCTGTTGGAAGGCAATGACAGATTGGGGAAGAAACTGTTGGCCACCGGCAACGGGAGATGCAATCTGGGGAATGAGAAACTGGAGTTGAGCCAGTATTACACAGGGGATCCCTCTGTGCTGGAAACCTGCCTTAAGCGGTTCGGGACGGAAGAGACGACAGGCTTTTTTCGGCGGATAGGGCTGATGATCAAGAGCAGGGAGGGTTATCTGTATCCGGCGTGCGGGCAGGCCTCGGCGGTGTTGGATGTGCTGCGGTACGCGGTGCGGGAGGCAGGGGTGAAGGTGGCTGCGGACTGCAGGATAGAGGCGGTTGGCAGGGACAGCGGGAAGCTGTGGGTGAAGAACAGAGCAGGAAAGATTCTTTACTTCCAGCGCCTGATTCTGGCCTGCGGGGGCAGGGCAGCGCCCGGAACCGGCTCGGACGGAAGCGGATACGGGATGGCTCTGGGGCTGGGCCACAGTCTGGCGCCGGTGGTTCCGGCTCTGGTACAGTTGAAATGCAGAGAGGATTATTTTAAGGCCGTGGCCGGCGTCAGGGCAGATGCCGAGCTGACCGTGATGTACAAGGGGAAATGCGCAGCCAGGGAGCGGGGAGAGCTGCAGCTGACCAATTTCGGTCTATCCGGAATACCTGTTTTCGGACTGAGCCGGGTGGCAAACTACATACTGAATGAAAATAAACATAAATCCGACAAAAACCTGCCGGAGGTTCTGATCGATTTTCTGCCGGATTATTCCCGGGAGGCTTATGAACGATTCTGCGCGGAGCGGCAGCCCCGGAGAGGGAGGACTGTGGAGGAATTCTTTACGGGAATGCTTCATAAGAAACTGATGATGCTGTTTATCAAGATTGCGGGGCTTAAACCCACGGAGGACATTGCTCTGGCGGAGGCGGCCAAAGTCAGAATGGTCTACGGACTCTGCAGACAATGGAGCGTTCATGTCACAGGCAGCAATTCATTTGAAGCAGCTCAGGTATGCGCCGGCGGAGTGCCTCTGAGCGAGGTGACGGAGAACCTGGAGTCCAGGAAGACGCCGGGGGTTTTCTTTGCCGGAGAACTTTTGGATGTTGACGGCAAATGCGGAGGCTACAATCTCCAGTGGGCATGGTGCAGCGGTCATATCGCAGGAAAGGCCGCTGCAGGAGGAGCGGGAAGGCCCGATAAAAGTAAGGGAAACAGGGGATAAGATATGGTGAGAGTGACTCAGATAAAGCTTCTTCCGGGACATTCGGAGGCAGAGCTGGGGAAAAAGACAGCGGCTCTGCTGGGTATTCCGGAACAGGAGATTAAAACGTTGAAGATTGTCCGCCGTTCCGTGGATGCCAGAAAGAAGCCGGATATTTTTTATCGGTATACAGTGGATGTTGCGGTAAAAAATGAAGACAGGCTGCTGCGCAGGTTTCGGGGGAAGGAGAATCAGGTCTGCAGAGTACAGAGGGCGGTTTATCATTTCCCGGAGCCGGGAAAACGTGAGGAGAATATGCCGGTGGTGATCGTGGGAACGGGACCTGCGGGATTGTTCTGCGGCTACTTCCTGGCGCTTCACGGTTATTGCCCCATTCTTCTGGAACGTGGAAAGAGGGTGGAAGAGCGCAGGAAGGATGTGGAGGCATTTTGGGAGAGCGGACGCCTGAACCCGGAATCCAATGTGCAGTTCGGCGAGGGCGGAGCGGGAACTTTTTCTGACGGCAAACTGAATACGCTGGTGAAGGACAGGGACGGCAGGAACGGCATTGTACTGGATACATTTGTTCGCTTCGGCGCAGAGAAAAGTATTCTCTATGAGGCAAAGCCCCACATCGGAACGGATGTCCTGACAGGGCTGGTGAGCGGGATGCGGGAAGAAATCATCCGCCTGGGAGGACAGGTCAGATTCGGAAGCCGCGTCACGGATATCTGTACGGAAGAGGGAGAGATAAGGGGAATCATGGTGAACGGTCAGGAGAGGATTTCCTGCAGCCGGCTGGTTATGGCAATCGGTCACAGCGCCAGGGATACGCTGTCCATGCTTTACGAGCGGCATGTGCCGATGGAGGCAAAAGCCTTTGCCGTGGGTCTGCGGGTGGAACATTCTCAGGCGCTGATCAATAAGAGCCAGTATGGGAGGCAGGAGGCCGGGAAGCTGGGCGCGGCATCTTATAAGGTGGCGGCAAAGGCAAAAAACGGCAGGGGGGTTTATTCTTTCTGTATGTGTCCCGGAGGCTATGTGGTAAACGCTTCTTCCGAGGAGGGGAGATTGGCGGTGAACGGAATGAGTTACAGTGACCGGGGCGGTCAAAATGCCAACAGCGCGGTTATTGTGACGGTGACGCCGGAGGATTACGGTTCCGGGCATCCGCTGGCCGGAATTGCCTTTCAGAGGATGCTGGAGGAACGGGCCTATGCTTTGGGGGCTGGAAAAATTCCCGTTCAGCGCTATGGGGATTTTCGACGGCGGGTGAGAGGAGACGGTGAAGAGAGCGAGGCCTGTCCGGAAGATTTTGGGCAGACGGCTCTCCTGGAGCCTCGGTGCCGGGGAAAATATCAATGGGCGGATGTGAGCCTGATTCTGCCTCAGGAGTGCAATGAGGCCATTGCGGACGGTATGGAAGCCTTCGGCAGACAGATTGCGGGATTTGACAGGCCGGATGTCTGTCTCTCAGGTGTGGAGAGCCGGACTTCCTCGCCTGTGCGCATTCTGCGGGATGAGAAACTGCAGTCGGCGGTCAGAGGGTTGTATCCCTGCGGTGAGGGAGCGGGGTATGCCGGGGGGATTGTCTCGGCTGCCATGGACGGACTCAGAGTAGCGGAGGAGATTGCCGGGGAACTGGCTCCGGTGAGAGGCGGGAAACAGGAAAAAGCAGATATGTAGCTATGGCTTTTTCCGAGGCCGGCGGACAGAGGAGATTTTCATGAGAAAAATAATCACAAATTCCCTATATATTCTGCTGATTTTAACCCTGAGCGCTTCCACGGCGCTTCTGGCGTACCTGCACTTTTTCGCGCCGGGAGACAGGACGCTTGCCGGAGAGTGGAGGACGGAGGTGGACATGACCGGCCGGGCTGCTGCCGAGGCTTTTGGCTGGCTGCAGGACATAGAGGGGGTCTCCGTCTCCCGGGAGGAGGTGGAAGCCCGCATGCGGAATCTGACCGTACAGGTCAACCTGGTTTTTCAGGAGACTGGACGTTTTGAAGGCGTGTTTTACGGCAGTGTGCCGCAGGAAAGCTATGAAGCCTGCAGGCAGGCGGCCTATGAGGCATTTGCAGCGGAATTTCTGGCGCTTTTGGCGGAAAGGCTCCGCATGGCAGGTTATGGGGACGGCATGGACAGGGAGAATCTGGAAGCCCTTGTGACGGAGACTTTCGGCATGTCCACCCTGGAATATCTGATGTCCCGGGGACCGGCGCTGCTGCCGTCTCTGGAAGAACTGCAGGGCAGGTACGAGGGCAGCGGCGTCTATGAGGTCAGTGACGGGATTCTCATCAGGCAGTTTGAAACCGGCGGAGCCGGGGCAGTGAAGACGGAGAATTACATCCGGAAGGAAGGGAGTCTGATTCTGTCAGGGGAGGCGGATGAGGACGGCTCCGGTTATTTTGGAGAGCAGTATCCTGTATTGTACACCTTACAGGACAATGAGACGGAATAACACATGAAAATAAATGATATCAGGGGAGAAAATTATGAAATCAATGCTGCAGAAAATAACCGTTCTGATGCTGTGCGCCGTACTGCTGTGTTCCCTGCCGTCGGTGAGAGCAGACGCAGCCTTCCGGATTCCCGGCAGCTGCCAGGTACAGACGGATTCCGGCGCTGTGGGCACGGTAAAGACTCTGGACTATGACTACGCCAACAATACCTATCTGTCTCTGCGGGACCTGGCCATGATTCTGAAGGACACGGAGAAATCTTTCTCCCTGGAGGTCACGAAAAATGCAGTGGCCCTGAATCCGGGAGAGGGCTATCTGCCCCTGGGAACGGAGAATGTCCCCTGGGGAGAAGAGGAAATACCGGATGGTTCTATTCGGAGAAACGAATTTAAGGTAAACGGGGAGACTGTATCTTATTATACGGTGATTATGCCGCTGTCCTCGGGCAGTTACGACTGCTTCATGATGGCGGCGGATCTGGCCATGATTCTGGATATGAATATCACCATTCCTGCCGGGGATTCCCTGCAGATCAATACCCGGGAACCCTTTGCCGTCTCTCCCCGGGAATTGGAGGAGGCAGGCTATTTTTACGGTGTCAACGGCGTACTGGTGGGAGATGCCACAACGGGAGAGATTTACTACAGTTATCAGTCAGACCTGCCCTATCCCATAGCCAGTACCTCAAAGCTGATGACCTGTCTTCTGGTTATGGATGCCATAGCGGCAGGGCAGATGGACCCGGAGGATTTGGTGACCGTATCGGAAGGGGCTCAGCTGCTTTCCGAATCATCCGACGGCGTAATTCCGCTTACGGCCGGAGAGCAGATTCCCGTGAAGGAGCTTCTCCTGGGCGCCCTTCTGCCTTCAAGCAATGAATGTGCCCTGTGTCTGGCGGAAGCGGCGGCGGGTTCCCAGGAGGCGTTTGTGGGGATGATGAATCAGAAAGCATTGGACTTGGGGCTCTCCCAGGCAGTCTTTTTCAACAGCCACGGTCTGCCCGTTTATACGGAGGATCCGGTGCCCGCAAAGCGCCAGAACCGTATGAGCGCTGAGGATATGTTTCGGATGGTCTCACATCTGCTGAACGTGTATCCCCGGATTACCGAGATTACTTCCCAACAGTCCGCAGTTCTGGAGTCCCGGAAACTGGAAGTGCGCAACAGCAATCCCCTTCTGCGCAATTTCTCCGAAGTTACCGGCCTGAAGACCGGAACCACAAACAAGGCGGGGGCCTGTCTGGTCACATCCCTGACTGCGGACGACGGAATCATGGAACATGATCTGGTGGTTGTGGTTCTGGGGGCTGAGGATTCCGTGGAGAGGGGACGTGTCTCCGGGCTGCTGGCCAGATATGCCCTGGATGCCTTTTATGCAGGAAGGGAAGGCGCGGAGTCAGGCCCGGGCGCGCCGGACCCTGAAAGTCTGCCTGTGCGCGCCGAGGCGGCAGTGGACTGGATTCTGAAGACAGCCAGGAGGCGCTGACCTGAAGTTTTCCCGAATATTGTTTAACATAGCAGTTCAGCGCCCTGTCTGAACTGCTATGTTTTTACAGGGGAAGGAGAAGCGTTTTTCGGTACATCTTTCTTCCGGACGGCATATAATAGAGCAAAACAACATAGGATGATAGGTTATATATTATGTATGCTGCTCTGTTTATCTTACTTTTGCTTGCTCTTGTGAGCATGCTGTTCTGCCGTTTCCGCAGGAAGAAAATCATCTGCAGAATCCGGGGGATGGAAAAGTGCGAAAAATGTTCTCTGTTGGAGGAACTGGCGCAGCCCTTTGGCTACATGTACCACTGCTGCTGCGGGTTCTTTTCCTCCACCCTGGACGCCTGGCAGAAGGAGGCCGGTTATGGGCGGATTTACGATTATCTTGCGCCCCGGTTTCAGATGGTATTCGACTCTCTTCCGGTATATTTTAACTACCGGGGCAGAACATGGCTGATTGAATTCTGGAAGGGTCAGTACGGCATCAACACCGGAGCGGAGATCGGCATCTACCACAGCGACAGGCTGTTGTCCGAGTCGGAATACGCCACGGCCCATTTCCAGGCGGCAGGAGAGGAGGAAATGCTGACCTGTTCTCTGCAGCTGTGCAGGGAAAACGGTATCTGTGTCAGGATGTCCGAAAGGCACTGGTGGCTCACGGCCTTTCTGCCGGGGGTTTTTTCCCAGCCTTCCCAGCTGTGCCTGAAAGCTGCGGTATGTTTTCAAAACAGGGAGATGATGGAAGCCTTCTACCGGGGCCTGTGCAGGGCTGGTTTCCCTCCGGAGGGAATTACGGCACAGAATTTCTGCCTGAGCTTTACCTTCCATCATCCGGGGCCGGTGCGTTATGGTTTCCTGACCCGCTTTCACCGTCGGCTGTCCCAGTGCCTGAACCGGATGTACTGCCGTCTCTTCCTGTGGATCACCAGGCCCTTTACCTGCACGGAAGACCGGATTCTGTTTCTGTATTACTATATTCCGTTCTGTTTCCGGAGGCTGATGCGTCTGCGCCGTTACCACAGGCGCTGTCACAGGAAACACGGCTGCCGCCGCCCGAAATGCTGCCGCAGATGCAGGCCGCATGGCCGGAGAAAGTCATGACCGCCGCAAGCCGTCTGAACAGGGCTTTTTCCCAGGCGTTGGTGCTGCCTTTCTGCCCATGCTCCAGGTATGTGCTGGTAAGCGACTGCCACAGGGGTGTGGGCACCTCCTCGGATAATTTCCTGAAGAATCAGCATTTGTACTATGCGGCCATGGAACATTACTACAGAAACGGTTTTACGTATATTGAACTGGGAGACGGGGAGGAGCTTTGGGAGAATCGGAAGCTGCGCAACATTACGGAGATTCACGAGGATGTGTACTGTATGTTCGCCCGGTTTGAGGAGAGGGGCCGGCTCCATTTGCTGTACGGCAATCACAACATTGTCCGCAGAAAGAATCCGGCCTTTCTGGAAGCCGTAATCCTGTACGCGGAAGCCATGCCGGAGAAATCCCTGTACCTGACCCACGGGCACCAGGCAAGCTTCCTGAATTCCACCCTGTGGCCCCTGGCCAGATTTCTGGTGCGGTATTTCTGGAGTCCCCTGGAAAATCTGGGTTTTCTGGACCCAACCAGCGCGGCCAAGAACTACGAGGTAAAGGAGCGGTGCGAGGAGCGTCTGCGCAGCTGGGCCGAAGCCAACCGCCATATTCTGGTCACAGGGCATACCCACCGCCCTGTTCTGCCGGAGGAGCCTTCCTTCTATTATAATACGGGAAGCTGTGTTCATCCCCGCTGTATTACCTGCATTGAGGTACAGCGGGGAGAAATAACTTTGGTGAAATGGACCATGGACGCCCGGACTGACAGCATCCTGTATGTGGCAAGGGAGGTGATTTCCGGGCCGGTGAAAATTCTGTAGAATAGAATTCTGTCTATGAATTGTATTGTAATTTCTGCGTCTGCTAGGTATAATGGACATATCCAATGAATTCAGGAAAATCCCTTATGACTCCGGAGAGCGCGTCCGGGCATACCGGCCGCGCAGGATTTTGCGGACTCACAGGGAACACAGGAGGACAGGAAAATGAAGGAATTAATGGATTTTGTCAAGGAGCTGAGCTTTGTCCGGGTGGGCGGAAGCGAGCAGGAGCAGAAGGCAGCGGAATTGATTATGGGAGAAGTCAACCGGGCTGCGGAGGAAGCGGGCAGGGAAGATATCCGCGGAGAGTATATGACTTTCCGGATTCCCGACGCAAAAGTGGAGAAGTGCTCCGTGCAGGCGGCAGGACGGGAGATTCCCTGCGTGCCCTTTCTGCGTTCGGGCAGCATTGACAGGGAGTGTGAACTGGTCTATCTGGACGAGGCTTCCGAGATTGATTTTGCCGGAGTAGGAGATCTGGAAGGCAAGGTGGTGCTGCTGAATAAACTTGCGGACAAGGAAGTGTATAAACGTCTGGTGGACCATAAGGCCTCGGCATTTCTGGTTATGCAGGGAAAGTATTACCTTCCGGAGAAGGAGGTTTCCCTGTATGCCAGGAGGCTGCGGGAGCATTTTACGAAGATAGGGTTCATTCCGGGATTCGTCATTACTGCTGCGGATGCCCTGTGGCTGATTCAGGAGGAAGTGGAGAAGGTACATCTTTGTCTGGAGCAGGAAGATACAGAGCCGGAGAGCCGGAATATACTGGCTGTAATTGAAGGAACGGATCTGAAGGAAGAGAGTATTGTCCTTACGGCCCACTATGATTCCGTTCCCGTGGGAACAGGTTCCTGGGACAATGCCACCGGAACCACGGCGCTTCTGGCTATTTTCAGGCATTTTGCGGCAAATCCGCCCAGGAGGACACTGCGTTTTGTCTGGTGCGGCAGCGAGGAACTTGGACTGCTGGGATCCAAGGCCTATGTGGAGCAGAAGGAAGAACTGCTGGAAAAGATTGGGTTCTGCTTTAACTTCGATATGTGCGGGACTGTTCTGGGAGCCAACAAGATTATCGTCACAGGGGAGAAGGAACTTCAGACTTTTGCGGAGCAGTACTGTAAGATCACAGGTTATTCCGCACAATTTGGGTATGGAGTTCATTCCAGTGATTCCGCTCCCTTCTGTGATAAGGAGATTCCGGCCCTGGGACTGAGCAGGGAGACTACCACGGCGGAGATTCATACCATTCATGATCTGCTGCCCACCCTGAGCGAAAAGGCCATGAGCAGAAATGTGGCGTTTGCCGTCAGGATGATCGGAGACGTGGCAAATGCGGCAGTGCTTCCCGTAAAGAAGGGAATGCCCGAGGACACCAGGAAGGAACTGGATAAGTATTTCCACCGCGAGGAGGAAAAGGACGAGGAGAAAGAAAAAGAGAAGGGCGAAGAGAAGGAAAAAGAAACCAAGAAGGCTGAATAGCTTAGATACGGCAACTGAGAAAAACGCTAAGGAGGTATTGCAAATGGACATGAGAAAATGGTTCAAGGAAGCACAGTACGGCATGATGGCTCATTGGGGGCTTTACTCTCTGCTCGGCGGCGAGTGGGATGGAAAAAAGAGCAGCAACTACGCCGAATGGATTCAGACCAATCAGCGCATACCCAGAGCGGAATATGACAAATTGGCACAGGCGTTCAACCCGGTATATTTTGATGCCGATCAGTGGATCCGCTTTGCAAAGGAGTGCGGAATGAAGTACTTTGTGATCACCAGCAAGCATCATGAAGGCTTTGCGCTGTTTCATTCCAAAGTGGACAAGTTCAATGTGGTGGACGCCACGCCTTTCAGCCGGGATGTGATCGGAGAACTTTCCGAGGCCTGCTACAAGCATGGATTAAAGTTCGGTCTCTATTATTCTCAGGATCTGGACTGGCATGAGGAACACGGCGGCGGATATCTTTCCGGACACATTCCCTGCGCTGGACAGTCCTGGTGCAATGACTGGGATTTTCCGGATAATGACAGGAAGAATTTTGACATCTGCTTTGAAAACAAGATCAAACCCCAGGTGGAGGAGATTCTGCGTGGGTATGGGGATCTGTGTCTGATCTGGTTCGACGTGCCCATGACCATCAAGGATGCGCAGAGCCGGGAGCTGTATGACCTGGTGAAGAAGTATCAGCCGGACTGCCTGATCAATTCCCGTCTGGGCAACGGCGCCTATGATTATGTTTCCCTGGGGGACAATGAGATTCCGGATTCCATGCCGGAAAATGAGGAGTTCGATCCCTCGAAGCTCAATGACTGCGACGGCTTCAAGCCTTCTCCTTACGGTCTCTACGAGACGGCCGCAACCATGAACAACAGCTGGGGGTACTGTGCCTGGGATCACAAATGGAAGGATGCCGGGAGGGTGCTGGAGATCAAGAAGAAACTGAACGGAATGGGGATTAATTATCTGCTGAATGTGGGTCCGGACCACCTGGGCAGGATTCCCGGGCCCAGCCAGGCCATCCTGCGGGAGGTGGCAAAGGGGCTGTAGGAATAGTAATATTAAGCATTCTTCTTCTCTAATTCATAAAATCTTAATAGGCGTTCGGGGCGGATATGTGGTATACTCAAGCAGTAATGCCCCAGGGCGTACTAAGTAAACATATTTTCGCATGGTTTTCACAGTCTGTTCCCTAAACCGTAAGGCGGCGGAGGGAACAGACACAATGCGAAGGAAAAGGAGTGTAAGAATATGAAGTTAATGAAGAAGAATGGAGTTTTTCGGCGTATACTGACGCTGGGACCGGCCGCGGCCATGGTGTTCTCCCTGGCGGCCTGCGGCAATGAGGCAGGGGGAGAGACGGAGAAGAAGGAATGGGCATGGGCACCGGAATTCGTCACTGTTGAGGACGAAAATAATTCCTTTTATGACGTACAGCTGACAGGGGACGGATTCAGTTATCTGGCCCACGATTATGACGAAGCTGCGGGGACTTCCGTTCAGAGCATCTGCAGATATTCCCTGGCGGACGGCAGTATAACAAAGACTCCGCTGTCTTATGCTGAGGAAAAAAACTGGAATCTGGGCCGCACTGTTTTTGGGGCTGACGGGAGCATGTATGGTGTGGCAAATGTCTATAATGAGGATTACAGCGAAGAAGAGATTTATCTGTGCAAGTTTGATTCCCAGGGGAGTCAGGTATTCTCGGAGGACATAAAGGATGTGGTGGGGGACGGGTATGTGGATTCCCTGGCCATGGACGGAGAGGGACGGCTCTATGCCTCAGGAGACGCCATGATCTGGCTGTTCGATCAGGACGGCAGGAACCAGGGCAGTGTGTCGCTGGATTCCGGCGGAAACGCCTGGATCCGTTCTATGGGAGCGGGCAGGGATGGTAAAATGTATGTATGCCATTACGATAACGACGGCTATGTTCTGACGGATATTGACTTTGAGGGAAAAAAGACAGGCAATACCTATGAGAACTTTCCTTCCGGCAACGGCGAAAGGCTGATACCCGGCATTGAGAAGGATTTCCTGGTGCAGGATGGCAGCAAAGTATATGAATATGATTTGAACTCCCAGAAGGCGGAGGAACTGTTCAGTTGGCTGGACTGCGATATCAACGGCAGCTATGTCCAGAATTTCGGTGTACTGGAGGACGGGCGGATTCTTGCGGTAATCATGGACTGGGAAACAAATTCCCAGGAAATCGCACTGCTGACGAAGAAAAAGGCCAGTGAGGTGCCACAGAAGGAGACCATTGTCATCGGAACCCTCTATGGGGACTCCAATATCCAGGCAGAGGCTGTAAAGTTCAATAAATCCAATGAGAAGTATCATATCAGCATCCGCACTTACCTGGATCTCAATAATTGGAACGGGGACGGCTATGACGCATACATGGCTTATATGGCAGACGGCATCAACAGGATGAACAATGACATCACTTCCGGTAACTGTCCGGATATTCTGGACCTGAGCAGCCTGAATGTGAAACAGCTGGCGGCCAAGGGGATCTTTGAGGATCTGAACGGCTATCTGGAGAAGAGCGACAAGCTGAATCGTTCTGATTTTATGGAGAACATAATGGATGCCTATACGATCAACGGGGCATTGGTGAGCATTCCTGACAGTTTCCAGCTGCAGACCATGGTGGGCAAGGCTTCGGAGGTAGGCAGCGAGATGGGATGGACCATTGACAAATTGATCGCCTTTGCGGACGCTCATCCGGATGCCCAGCTTTTTGACAACATGTCCAAGGATCAGATGATGATGTACCTGATGATGTACAATGCGGATTCCTTTGTGGACTGGAGTACCGGGGAATGCAGTTTTGATACTGATGAGTTTAAGAACATACTGAATTTCGTGAACCGCTTCCCGGACGAGGTAACCTGGGAGGAGGGTGATCTGTCAACGCCCAATAAAATACAGCGGGGAGAGGTGCTTTTCTATGAAGCGCAGTTGTATGATTTCAGAGAAATACAGGTAGCCAATGAAATCTTTCAGGGAGACGCTGCCTATATCGGATACCCCACCACGGACGGCAGTTCAGGGTGTATGCTTTCCGTTTCTCAGTCCTATGCTATTTTGTCCAAGGCAAAGCAGAAGGATGGGGCATGGGAGTTTCTGGAGGGATTTCTTACCCGGGAAGTGGATGCGCAGCAGGGCGGTTTCGGTTTCCCTACACTGAAGAGCAGGCTGAATGCCATGGCCGAGGAAGCGGTAAAGGTGGAATACTATACGGACGAGAACGGAGACCCTGTCCTGGACGAGAATGGGGAACCCATCGTGATGGGGGCAGGCGGAGGCTTTTCCTACAGCGACGGCTGGAGCTATGATTACCGCATTCCCACCCAGGAAGAGGTAGACCTGACCATGTCTCTGATGGAGACTGCCAAGCCTGTGAACTATTCCCAGGGAGATGCGGTTCTGAATATCATCAATGAGGAGGCCGCCGGTTTCTTCGAGGGGCAGAAGAGTATAGACGAGGTAGTATCGGTAATTCAGAGCCGCGTCAAGATCTATGTAGGCGAGAACAAATAGCGTCTGCCTATATGATGTTGGTCATCAGCTCCAGTACCATTTCATATCCGTTTTCCGCGGCAAGGCGTACCATTTTGGTTCAAACGTACATAATTTAGGGAAAAAGGGATGGTTATGACAAACAAAGAAGTGCTGCGGATTGCCATGGAGCAGTCCGCATTGGATATCAATTGTAAGGCGGAAGATTTTCTTTGCGGCAGTCATGTGATTGTGCGGTCCGGTGTGGGGGAGGGGGCACGGAAATATTATCAGGAGCCCATTGCCTGTAATTTGGTATCCTACGGAAACAATATCGTTGCCTCTGTGCGTGACGAATACAGGGAAATCGTGGAAGAATACATAGGAAAATTTGAGTTTTACCATTGTTTTGAGACGCCGAATATGCACTGGCTCAACCAACGGCTTGCGGAGCGTGGGCAGAAAGTGTGCTTTATGGCCGAATACTATCTGCCGGATACGGACAGGCTGTGCGCTCTGCCCTGTGATTATGAACGAAAGGTTTTGGAACAGTCTGATTTTGCGGATTTGTATCTGCCGGAATGGAGCAATGCTCTGTGTGAGGACCGAAAGCAGCTGGATGTTCTGGGAGTCGGGGCATATGCCGGAGGAAAACTCATCGGGCTTGCAGGCTGTTCCGCCGACTGCAGCACCATGTGGCAGATTGGCGTGGACGTACTGCCGGAATACAGAAGAAAGGGGCTTGCAGCCTCGCTTACCAGTACACTGGCCGTGGAAATTCTGAAACGGGGAAAACTGCCTTTTTACTGTTCCGCATGGTCCAATATCAGGTCTGTCCGGAATGCAATCAAGAGCGGGTTTCTTCCGGCGTGGGTGGAAATGACGGCAAAACCTGCGGAAGTGGTTGACAGGATGAATAATCGTAACAGTTCAGACAGGGCGCTGAACTGTTACGAATAATCAGCATTGAGGAAACTTCTGCACTGTCAGGGAGACAGTCCGAAGAATAACCGTCTGCTTCGAAATACCCTTGCCCTGTTTCGGAGGGACGGACCGGGCGGTTTTTCATTTTATGCAGTTGCACCGGTGCAACTTTTTACAGCAAGTCCGAGATCCGGATACTTAAGTCATCAAAAACACATACAGGGACATCATCATCAAATGCATATTGGTTCGATTTCTCCTCATTTTCCAGGTCATACACCATGACAGATTTCATCTGCGGATTTACTATCCAGTATTCCCTGACACCTGCAGTACGGTATTTGAACAGTTTTATACCATAGTCGTTTTGGGGGTTGGAAGGGGATGTTATCTCTATCACCCAGTCCGGAGCTCCGTTGCAGCCATTTTCATCTAACTTACTGCTGTCACATATTATGGATATATCTGGCTCAACATAAGTTTTGTCATCCGCATGCAGGAAGACCGCGAAAGGGGCAGGGTAAACTTCACAGTTTCCGTGCCTGGAGTCAATGTAGTTTGTAATCGTCTGCGAAAGACGGTTGACCAGTTTTTGGTGGATTCGGTTTGGCGGTGCCATCATGTACATCCTGCCGTCAATCAGTTCTGCCCTCTGGCCGTCCGGCAGAGCGTAGATGTCATCTATTGTATGAATTCTTTCTTGTGCTAAGGCCATAAGTAATTCCTCGCTTTCTTAGGGGAGTTGCGACGTCGCAACCGGTTCGCCCTGCCCGAGCGGCAGGAAATAAAAACTATAGGGAATCAATCTCTGCAGGTGAGAGGCCGGTTACTCTGGAAATAATGTCATGGCTGATGCCCTCGTTCTTCATGCCTCGGGCATTCTTGATGTTTCTTCTTTTCTCGCCGCGCTGTTCGCCGCGTTCCTCCGCTTCCAGCAGACCTTCATTATAATCCCGG
>CAJUGL010000010.1 GCA_910586515.1 uncultured Acetatifactor sp. | reverse complement strand
TACTTGAAACGTGGAGGAAATGCAAAAAAACTTTTCCGGTTTATCCGGGTTAGGAATATGTTCATAAAGTAGAGCCGGCTTTTACGGGCATTTCGGAGGCGGCCGCCCCAATTCTTACATAATTGCTACGGCTTTGTAACAATTTGGAAGGTAAAATTAAGATTTTTGCTATTGTCATTTGTCAGCGGTCAGGATAGTATAGTATATAGGAATTAAAGTATGATGTGACGAAAGATGTGATAAAGATTGATATTTAACAGTATTGGATTCTTACTCTTCTTTCTTCCGATATTTTTGGTTTTGTACGGTTTAACTCCCGGGAAAATAAAAAATGTGACGCTTCTGTCAGGAAGCCTTATTTTTTACGCCCTCGGGGAACCGAAACGCCTGTGGATCCTCCTGTTGTCCGTGGGAATGAATTACTTTTTCGGGCTGGGACTGGAGCGTGTCGGAAAGCATAGGGGTAACGATAAAAAGAATAGAATAAAACTGAATAGAAAACGAAAAGTCATGCTTGCGGCTGCAGTATTTCTTAACCTAGGGCTTCTAGGGGTTTTTAAGTGCGGCATTGGAGGGCGGCTTCCCATGGGGATAAGCTTTTATACTTTTCAGAGCCTGTCCTATTTGCTGGACGTATACCGGGGAGAACAGAAAAGAGAAACTTCGCTTCCTACATTGGCGACTTACATCACTATGTTTCCCCAGCTGTTGTCAGGACCAATTGTCAGCTACGGTGAGGTCAGAGAGCGGCTGCGCAGGCGGGAGTTTGATGCCCAGGGAATTCAGGAGGGACTGAAAGTCTTTACCTTGGGTCTGGCCTCCAAGGTTTTGCTGGCTGACCGAATCGGTCTGCTGTGGCAGGAGGTGCAGGTGAAGGGGATCGAGAGCATATCCGTGCAGCTGGCCTGGCTGGGGGCGATTGCCTTTTCCATGAAGATTTACTTTGACTTCTGCGGATATTCGCTGATGGCTTCCGGAGTGGGACGGATGCTGGGCTTTGTCCTGCCGGAAAATTTCAGGAACCCTTATATGGCATGTTCGGTCAGAGAATTTTACCGCAGATGGCATATCACCCTGAGCAGATGGTTCTGCAAATATGTGTACATTCCCCTGGGAGGAAACAGGAAGGGAGAATTCCGGACGGTCTGCAATCTGCTGGCGGTATGGTTTCTCACATCCGTCTGGCATGGGATCACTCCGAATTTCCTGATCTGGGGCATGCTGCTGTGGCTGGCTATTGTGATTGAGCGGCAGCTTGGGGCACTGGGGATTGACCGGCTGGCTCAAAAGGGTCCGGGCAGGCTGATTTCCCGGTTTTATGTATGGACGATCATTCCCGTTACCTGGGTTTGTTTTGCGATTACGGATATCGGACAGCTCCAGATCTACCTGGGCAGGATGTTTGGCGTGTTTCCGGGGGTGAATGTGAACGGAATGGATTGGCGGAATGCGCTGGCGGATTACGGTCGGCTCCTGGCCTTCGGGGCATTGGGGTGTACGCCGGTGATTCGGAAGATCTTTAACAGGCTGAAGGATAATTTCGTGGGATTTATTCTCTTGGCTGCTCTGTTCTGGCTGTGTGTATGGCGCGTGCAGGTGGAAGGACAGAATCCTTTCATGTATCTGCAGTTTTAATTGTCAGGCAGTCTGCAGGAGCGCAAAGCCTTCGGCAGGGAAGTGTTTTGGGCTGAAATAGGGTGAGGATAATGAAGATAATCAAATGGTTGAAGAAGAGGGCTTATCTGCTGATCAAATGGTTAAAGAAGTGGACTTATCTGCTGATGGTGATCGGTTTCGGGGCGGTATATCTGGCCTGTGTGGATGGCTGGGCAGTATATGCAGAGCCTATGGCCCTGGTCAGGAGCTGGTGGGCCGATACGGAGGGAGAAGACGGATTGACCGGTTCGGACAACGAAGGTCATGCGCTGGAGGCCTGGGCGTCGGAGACAGAACAGGGGGTCTTTACGGGAAGCGGAAACGGTCCGGGCCAGCCGGGAGAGCCTGCGGGAAGCGGAAACGGCCTGGGTGAGCCGGGAGAGCCCACGGGAAGCGGAAACGGCCCGGGCCAGCCGGGAGGGAGCACGGGAAGCGGAAACGGCCTGGGTGAGCCGGGAGGGAGCACGGGAAGCGGAAACGGCCTGGGTCAGCCGGGAGGGAGCACGGGAAGCGGAAACAGCCCGGGAATGCCCGGTCAAAATGAGGGAAACGGGGAGATTGGAGCGGAGGTTCCGGAGTATGTGACTGTGGAGGATGATTATTTTGCGGACGCGGTGTTTATCGGGGATTCCAGAACCGTAGGCATGTTTGAATACGGCGGACTGGAGGAGACGGCCGCTTTTTATGCGTCCACCGGACTGACGGTTTATAAGATGTTCGACTCCGAAATCGTGCCTGTGCCGGGTGAGAAGAAAAAGATTACCGTGGAAGAGGCGCTGCAGCAGAATACCTTTGCCAAAATTTACCTGATGATCGGCATCAATGAGATGGGAACCGGCACTGTGGAGAGCTTTCTGGCGAAATACGCGGAAGTGGTTGCCCATCTGCGGGAGCTTCAGCCGGAGGCAATCCTGTATCTTCAGGCGATTATGAAGGTTACCGCCGAGCGCTCCGCCCAGGGAGATTACATTAATAATGAGGGAATCATAGCCCGCAACGAGGGTATTGCGGCGCTGGCGGACAATGAGAAGATTTTTTTCCTGGATGTGAACCCGGTTGTCTGCGACGAGTCCGGAGGGATGATTCCCGACTATACTTTTGACGGCGTTCATTTGAAGGCAAAGTATATCGGTCTGTGGAAAGATTATTTGAAAACACATGCAATATTTCCTTGACTGTTGACTGACGAAAGATTATGATTAGAAAAGTGCGTCCCATGAGATAAAAATTGGAGATAAACATTTCCGGGGGATGCACACTTTTTCGGAGGGATAAAACGGGAGGAAGAGAACATGAACGAAAAAACGAAAGCCAATTTAGGCGATAATGGACTCTATGACGCCAGGAGCCTGGGCACGGCGAAGGTCATTGTGCTGGGGCTGCAGCATATGTTTGCGATGTTCGGCGCTACGATTCTGGTGCCTATGCTCACGGGGCTGGACGTATCCACCACATTGCTTTTTGCGGGTCTGGGCACATTGCTGTTTCATATTTTGACAAAGGGCAGGGTGCCGGCGTTTTTGGGCTCATCTTTTGCTTTCTTGGGCGGATATGCGGCCATAGCCCCCATGACGGATGGTTCCGGCGCCAGGCTGGATAATTCGGCGCTTCTTCCCTATGCCTGTTTCGGCGTTGCGTGCGCAGGTCTTGTCTATCTGCTGCTATCCCTTTTGATAAAACTGTTCGGTACGGGCAAGGTAATGCGGTTTTTCCCTCCTATTGTGACGGGCCCCATTATTATTGCCATCGGGCTGACGCTTTCCCAATCTGCCATTGACAATTGTTCTTCGGACTGGGTGGTGGCGGTTACGGCGATTGCCCTTGTGATTGTCTGTAATATCTGGGGCAGGGGAATGGTGAAGATTGTGCCCATTATCATCGGTGTTGTGGGCTCTTATCTGCTGGCGGCGCTGATGGGCAGGGTGGATTTTGCGGCAGTGGGCGAGGCGGCCTGGGTAGGTCTGCCCGTCCACTGGAATCGGACAGCCTTCTGGGCGCTGTCCGACGGGGATGTTTCCCTGTTGGTGACATCGGTGATTACGATCATGCCCATTGCCCTGGCGACGATTGTGGAGCATATCGGCGATGTTTCGGCCATATCCTCTACTGTAGGGAAGAATTATATTAAGGATCCGGGGCTGCACCGTACAATGCTGGGAGACGGCCTGGCTACCATTATAGCCGCCCTGTTCGGCGCGCCTGCGAATACTACTTACGGTGAAAATACAGGGGTGCTGGCTCTGACCAAGGTGTATGACCCGCTGGTTATCCGGATAGCCGCCCTGTTTGCCATTCTGTTTTCCTTCTCACCGAAATTCGCGGCGGTTATCGGCTGTATGCCCACTGCTACCTGCGGAGGCGTATCTCTTGTGCTGTACGGCATGATTTCGGCTGTGGGAGTGCGGAATATCGTAGAAACGCAGGTGGACTTTGCCAAGAGCCGCAACGTCATCATTGCGGCGCTGATTCTGGTGCTGTCTATCGGCATTAATTACAGCGCCGCCGGGTCCGTGGGTTTTGTGCTGGGTGATCTGTCCGTTCGTTTTTCCGGCATCGCAATCGGGGCGCTCACCGGCATTATTCTCAATGCCGTGCTGCCGGGAAAGGATTATCAATTTGATGACGATAATCCCAGGCATACAGGCGTAGACTTCGCGGTGAGAGGGCGGGGGAAGGTTGAGAACTGAGGAGCGGAGGAGGCTGTCCGGACAGTGTAACAGCAGCAACGGAACAGGAGAGTGGAAATGAAAGTCATTGACATGCATTGTGATACCCTGAGCGCTCTTTTGGAGCTGAGGAAGGAAGGAAAGGCTGAAGGGCTTCGGCAAAACAGCCGTCATGTGGATTTGCTGCGGATGAGGGAGAGTCATTATCTTGTCCAGAATTTTGCCATGTTCGTGGTGCTGGAGGGGAAGGGGGATCCCTGGGAGCAGGTTTGCAGTCTGTATGAATATTATCGGGAAGAACTGGAGAAAAACAGCGACATTCTGGCGCCGGTTCTGCGCTTTTCGGACATCGAAAAAAACGAGGCGGAGGGAAAGCTGTCCTCTCTGCTGACCGTGGAAGAGGGCGGCGTGTGCAGGGGAGAGAGCGGGAAGCTGGAGGAGCTGTACAGGATGGGCGTTCGAATGATTACCCTTACCTGGAATTTCGACAATGAGATCGGCAGTCCGAATTTTCTTTCCGAGCTTAAAGGGCGGATGAGGGAAAAGAAGGAGGAATGGCGAAACGGCATTCCGGGCACGCCCCAATGGGAGGAGATCCGCAGCCTGGCCCAGGCTGCCCAAAACGCCTTTATGCATACCCCGAACCTGGAGAAAGGTCTCACCGAAAAAGGGCGGGAGATGGTAGAGCGGATGGAGACGCTGGGGATTATTCCGGATGTGTCCCATCTCTCGGACAGAGGCTTTTACGATGTGCTGGAAGTAACACGCAAACCTTTTGTGGCCAGCCACTCCAATGCCAGGAAGGTTTGTCCCTGTGTGCGGAATATGACGGACGACATGATCCGTAAATTATCCGGGCGGGGCGGTGTGATGGGGCTGAACTTCTGTGCGGATTTTCTGGAGGAGAAGCCTTTGGGGGAGAAGAATCCGGGAACGATAGAGGCCGTGGTACGCCATGCAAAACATATCGCAGATGTAGGGGGGATTGAGGTACTGGGGCTGGGGAGCGACTTTGACGGCATTGACACTCATGCGGAACTTCCGGGTGCGCAGAGCATGGAAAGGCTGTGGGAAGCTCTGCGCCGGGAGGGATTCTCCGAGGACAGGCTGGACAAAATTTTTTACGGAAATGTGATGAGGGTTTACCGGGATACTTTGGCTTAGTGCCGGAAAAATGATCAATCCGGCCGGGCAGAATATACGACACTTTAACAAAAGGAGGAGATAAAAGATGTATGAATTTTCCATTGGCGTGATGCTGGAGTCTTTTCGTCTGCCGATTCCTGCGGCGTTAAAAAGAGCCCGGGAGATAGGGGCCGGGGGCATACAGGCTTATTCCACTTACGGAGAACTTGCGCCGGAGAACCTGACGGGAGCGAAGCGGCGGGAATTTCTGGACATGGTGAAATCGGAGGGACTGGTGATTTCCGCGCTCTGCGGGGATTTGGGAAAGGGATTTCATGATGCCGGACAGAATCCGGAATTGATTGAGAAATCAAAGAGGATACTTGACCTGGCCAAGGAGCTGGAGACGGATATTGTGACCACCCACATCGGCGTGGTGCCCTCTGACCCGGCACATGAGCGCTATAAGATTATGCAGGAAGCCTGCTTTCAGCTGGCGGAATACGCTGATTCTCTGAAGGCGCATTTTGCCATTGAGACAGGGCCGGAAGAGTCGGCGGTTTTGAAGACTTTTCTGGACGGACTGCATTCAACGGGAGTGGCAGTGAATCTTGACCCGGCGAATCTGGTGATGGTCACCGGAGACGATCCTGTGCAGGCGGTGTATACGCTTAAGGACTATATTGTGCACACTCATGCGAAGGACGGCAGGCGCAATTATTACCGTGCGCCGGAGGAGGTTTACGGTCTGGTGGAGGCCGAAATGCTGGCAAGTCCTTCTTTTGTGGAGCTGCCTCTGGGGACGGGGGATGTGGATTTCAAGAACTATCTGAAAGCTCTGGACGATATAGGCTATCACGGATTCCTCACCATTGAGCGGGAGGTGGGCGAAGAACCGGAGAAGGATATTCGGACGGCAGTGGATTTTCTGAGAGGCCTGATTGGTTAGGCCCGGCAGCCGTCTGCGTATGCGGTATATGAGCAGACAGAACAGGCCGTGAGTAGTAATGGACATGAAGGAGAAAAGATATGCGGTATGCGGTCAGTATATACAGTTTTATGCAATATATACGGCAGGGCAGGCTTACGCCCCTTGCCTGCATTGCAAAAGCTAAGGAAATGGGATTTGACGCCATAGAGTTTGTGGATTTTGTCTTTCCGAAGGAGGAGGAACCGGAAGCTTATGCCCGAAAGATCAGGGCTGAGGCGGACAGAGTGGGCATTGCTGTCTCTAATTTTGCAGTGGGGGCGGATTTCCTGTGCGGCAGCGGAGGCTCGCTTGAAGAAGAGATTTGTAAGGTGAAGAGGAATGTGGATATAGCCGTTGAGTTGGGGAGTTCGGTATTGCGTCATGACGTTACCGGAGGGCCGTCGAACCGTACATACCAGGGGTTTGACAATTACCTGGACCGTTTGGCCCGGGGCTGTCTGGCGGTGACGGAGTACGGAGCGGAGAAAGGCATTCGGACAATGACCGAAAACCACGGCTATTTTTCTCAGGACAGCCGGCGTGTGGAGAAACTGATCAATACAGTGGCTCATGAGAATTTCGGTCAGCTGGTGGATATCGGAAATTTCCTCTGTGCGGATGACGATCCGGTTACGGCAGTGGGGAGATGCGCGCCCTATGCGTTCTATGTTCATATCAAAGACTTTATCGTGAAAAGCGGAGAGGGCCCGAATCCGGGAGAAGGATTTTTCCTTTCCAGGGGCGGAAATTTCCTGCGGGGAACGATTATCGGGCATGGCAATGTGCCGGTGGTACAGTGCCTGCGGGGGCTGAGGCGGATTGGCTACGACGGATACCTGTCCATTGAATTTGAGGGCATGGAGGATTGCCTTCAGGGAATTTCAGTGGGATTAGCCAACCTGAAGCGGTATGCGGAGGAAGCGGGCTGAATGCTGAGGCACCTGTGAACAGTAACTTACAAGTAACAGTTCAGTGCCCTGTCTGAACTGTTACACTTACAAATAATCCTCGCTTTCTGCGGATAATTTGGGTGTTGACATATCCCGGCAGATATGTTAGGATGACAATACGGCTGGTCACTCTGGTGAGTGTAAGCCATATATAATGACGAAAGCGGAGGTTGTTTATGTTAAGCATTGTGGGAGAAGAGAACAGAGCAAAATAAAGATTGCCGGACAGAATATACCGAAGGTGACGGTTTCCGTTTGTGCGCGGGGACAGGCAGCCGGGGAGGCGTCCGGGGATGGATTTTTGTCTTGAGAGGGACAGAAATCTATCGGTAGATCTGTCTGAACAGGTGCTTAACATATTCCAGTGATTCATAGATAGGGGACAGCAGAAAGCAGGATAAACCTGTATTCTGGTGTTTGTTGAAGAAGCGGAAAAAGCATGGCTGTAAGGCCATGCTTTTTTCTGTTTTCGGCATTTTTGTGCTGTCCCTTTTGATGCGGCATATTCTATTGCTGCGCAGATGATGATGACCATGGTGGAATGTGCCCTGAAAGGCAGACACCATGTTTTTTTATGCGCAGGCCCGTGCGCAAAGTGCGACTCTGCGCACTTGGGAGTATTGCCGCTGAAGCGGCGCACGGGCCGCGCGGCGAGAAGGATAAAATCTTCCCTACGTGACTGCACAGCGATTATTTAAGAGGGAGAAAGAGTATGAAAATCATAGAGACGAGAAAATTGCCATTTTTCGATAAGCGAAAGGAGAAACGAAAATGATACAGACGGAAATCAGTTTGGAATTTGACAAAATAAAGGCAAAGTGGAGGGAATGCGCCCTGACGGAAGCGGCCGGGAAGAAAATAGAGGATGCGGGCATGATTCTGTCCGAGACGGAACTGGCCGGGAGGCTGCGGGAGACCACAGAGAGCAGGCAGATGTTGGAAAAGTGCGGTACGCCGCCTTTGGTCTCCCTGGAGGGGATAGAGGAGATCCTGACTGCAGCGGAGAAGGGGATGTGCCTGACGCCGGAGGAACTGGAGCAGATGGCCGGGGCCTATGTGGCGGTAAAGCGGCTGAAAGATTATCTGGAGCGGGGAAAATCCCAGGGAATTCCCCTGGCCTATTACGAGGAGAACCTGGAGCCTCTGGAGGAACTGCGGGAGCAGCTGCGGTATCAGATCTGGAACGGGCAGGTATCCGACAATGCCTCCCGACTGCTGAAAACCCTCCGGGGAGACATCCTGCGGGCGGAGGACAGAATGCGGGAGAAGGCGGAGGCTGTCATGCGGGCCAATAAGGAATGTATGTCCGATCAGTTCAGCACCATCCGAAACGGCCATGTGTGTATTCCGGTAAAAAAGGAGTATAAATTCAAGATCAGCGGAATTCTCATCGACAAATCTTCCACGGGGAATACCCTGTTTATAGAACCCTCCGCCGCGGGAAAGTTTTATGAGGAGCTGCAGGAGCTTCGCATTGACGAGGAAAACGAGGTTCGGCGGATTCTGTATGAGCTAAGCGCGCTGATTGCGGAGAACGGGGAAGCCATGGTACAGAACATCCGGATGATGGAGAAGTTGGATTTTATTTTTTCCAAGGGGAAGCTTTCGGAAAGCTACGACGGCAGGGAACCGAAAATCATCGGCGAAAGGCGCATTTTTCTGCGGAATGCCAGACATCCCCTGATGGACCCGGAGGTCTGCGTGCCGCTGCAGTTTTCTCTGGGAGACGGCGTAAACGGAATTGTGATAACCGGACCCAATACGGGGGGCAAGACCGTGGCATTGAAGACCGTGGCGTTGAGCTGCCTGATGGCCCAGTGCGGGCTTCACATTGCCTGTGAGGAGGCGGAGATCTGTATGAACCGGAATATTCTCTGCGACATCGGGGACGGCCAGAATCTGTCGGAGAATCTGTCCACCTTCTCGGCCCATATCGTGAATGTACTGGATATTCTCCGGAGGGTGACCCCGGAGAGCCTGGTGGTGATGGATGAGCTTGGCTCCGGCACGGACCCTGCGGAAGGCATGGGGATTGCGGTGGCCATTCTGGAGGAACTGAAAAAAAGCGGGGCGCTGTTTCTGGTAACCACCCATTATCCGGAGGTGAAAACCTATGCGGAGCGGGAGGAAGGAATCGTCAATGCCAGGATGACCTTTGACCGGGAGAACTTAAGGCCCCTGTACCGGATGGTGATCGGGGAGGCCGGGGAGAGCTGCGCCTTCTATATCGCCGAGAGACTGGGGATGCCCCTTTCCATGCTGCGCCGGGCCGCAAGGGAGGCCTACGGGGATGATAACTGCCGGGAGGGCATCCGGAAGGGTGGTTCGGAAGGACAGAAGGAGAGACGGCAGGGAGACACCGGGAGAGACAGAGGGAAAACATTGGGGGACGGAGAACGCCGGGAGGAATGCCCGGCAGCGGAGCGAAAGGGCAGGGCATGTGCGCCGGGCCAACAGCCGGAGGGTGCGTTTTCCCTGGAAGGACTGAAAAAAGAGTTCGTTCCCTGTATAGAGCGGGCCAGGCCCGGAGTCTCGAAAAAGCAGGCCGCCTCATTCCGCAGGGGCGACAGCGTCATGGTCTATCCGGACAGGAAAATCGGCATTGTCTGCGAGCCGGTGAACGATAAAGGCGTGCTGCGGGTACAGCTGCCCGGGAAAAAGATCTGGATCAGCCACAAGAGAGTGAAGCTTCAGGTGGCAGCGGAAGAGCTGTATCCGGAGGATTACGATTTTTCGATTATTTTCGACACGGTGGAGAACCGGAAGCTGCGGCATCAGATGGAGCGGAAGTATGTGGAAGGGGCGGAGATTGTTACGGATAATTGACAAAACCATTCAGGAGGCTTAGAATCAGGTTAATCAATGATCAAGATTGAAAAAAGAGGAGCGTTGTGAAGATGAGCAGAATATATAGATCCGTTGATGCGCTGATCGGCAATACGCCGCTGTTGGAGCTGACGCGCATTCAGCGGGAGGAAAAACTGAAGGCCCGAATCCTGGCGAAACTGGAATATCTGAACCCGGCAGGCTCCGCCAAGGATAGGGTGGCCAAAGCAATGATCGACGACGGGGAGGCCAGGGGACTGCTGAAGCCCGGGTCCGTTATCATTGAGCCGACTTCCGGCAATACCGGCATAGGCCTGGCTTCCGTGGCGGCGGCCCGGGGATACCGCGTCATTATCGTCATGCCGGATACCATGAGCCAGGAGCGCCGTCAGCTGATGAAAGCTTACGGGGCGGAACTGGTGCTTACGGAGGGGGCACAGGGAATGAAGGGCGCCATCGCCAGGGCGGAGGAACTGAAAAAGGAGATACCGGACAGCTTTATTCCGGGCCAGTTCGTGAATCCTGCCAATCCCGCAGCCCATAAGGCGACGACAGGGCCGGAGATCTGGGAGGACACGGAGGGCAGTGTGGATATCTTTGTGGCAGGCGTGGGCACAGGCGGCACCATAACCGGTGTGGGCCAGTATCTGAAGAGCCGGAAGCCGGAGGTGAGGATTGTGGCTGTGGAGCCTGCGGCGTCTCCTGTGCTTGGCGGGGGCTGCGCAGGCGCCCACGGGATTCAGGGCATCGGCGCAGGATTCGTTCCGGAGGTCCTGGACACGGATATTTATGACGAGCTGATCGCGGTGGAAGACCGGGACGCTTTTGCCGCAGGCAGGCGCATGGGCAGGAGCGAGGGGATTCTGGTGGGTATATCCTCCGGCGCGGCCGTGTGGGCAGCCCTTCAATTGGCAAAGCGGCCGGAGAACCAGGGAAAAACCATTGTGGCGCTGCTTCCCGATACCGGCGACAGGTATCTGTCCACGCCTATGTTTGAGGAGTGAATGCTGCCCGGATTTTCGATTGCCTCAATCCAGTGGGGAGAGTCTGTAGGGGGAATCGGTTCTGAAATCCACCGGAATCCAGACGCCGCCGCCGGAGGGCCGGGTCATGCTGATTTTCACTGCAGTGGGATCTCCCGCAAAGAGAATCTGCAGCCCCACGGTGTCCTCCGCTTCCCCGCCTAGCCGCTCCACTTTGACTTTGTCCGGATCGTCGGACAGATTCAGCAGTTTCCGGGCGGCCTGTTCCGGTTCGTACAGCTCCGGAAAGAGGACGGCGGGGTCCGGCCGGATGCTCTGATTCAGGGTTTTCCAGGCGCCGGTGTTCAGATAGCTGACGCCGCTGCCGTCCAGAGCCGTGGGATTGCCGTAAGCCATGGTGAATTCCTCCAGGGACGAAATATCGTCAAGATACAGAAGGGTCTCTCCGGTGACAAGGTATTCCCCGTCCCGCAGTTCGTAGGACAGGATTTCCCGCCAGACAGTTACATGGGGTTCCTGGGTCCATGCATAGTAGTTGATCTGGGCCTGATTGGAATCTATGCTGCAGACAGAATAGCCGCTTTCCGTGTCCGGGGGCCATGGACCGGGACTGCCGAAGCTGCGTTGGCCTTCCGGGCCGGAGAGCAGTTTCCTGTCCGCCAGATCGGAGCGCACTTCTTCGGAAGCCATGGCGGCGATGTGGTTTCCGCTGCGGCTGACGAATGCCCGGGTCCACTGGTTCACAAGCAGTTCCGGGGAAGTGTTGGCAGCAGGAGAGGCGGGCTGGGTTTCCCGTTGGGGCGGGTTACCGTTTTCGGAAAAATCTTTTGTCGTCGGTTCCGGGTCTGACGCCGGATCGGTGAGGAAGCAAACCGCTGTGGCTGCGCACAGGACAATTGCGGCCAGTATCACCGGGAGGGCGGGTTTTTGATAATGGAGAACGGAGCGGATTCTCTTTTTCACATTGACTTCTCCGAAGGACAGAGGGCAGATGGGTATGCCGCGCTGTCTGAGGCTGCAGGCCAGCAGGGCTTCCGCGTACTGCTTTTTCCGGTCCGGTTCATAATCTCTGATGATCTTCTGATCGCAGGCCAGTTCCAGGTCACGGCAGAGCAGCGCATAGGCGGCCCAGCAGAGAGGGTGGAACCAATAGACTGCCAACAGAAGATAGCCCAGTATTTTCCACAGATGGTCCAGGCGTTTCAGATGGGCCTGCTCATGGGCGATTACCGGGGCGTACATTTCTTCCGGCATGGGGGAGGGCAGGTAAATGCGGGGGCGGACCAGGCCCAGAAGGAATGGGGTATCAATGAATTCGCTAAGGTATATGGCATCCTGAAGACGAACAGCCGTCCGAAGTTTTATGATAAGACGTATGTATCCAATCAGGGCGTACAGCAGCAAGGCCAGAACTCCCGCGGCCCAGAGGATTCCGGCCGGAAGCAGCCAGATCTGCAGGGGATTCCCGCTGCAGGCCGGGTTTGGGGACAGGGAGCTTTGAAGCGCGGGATTGACCGTGCTGTCCGGGAAAGGCAGGCCGCTGCTGACGGAGGGCATGGGGGAGAGGGCGATTTCCCCTGGGATGGTTTCCCTGCCCGGGATGAGGCTGAAGATACTTTCCGGGGAAAAAGGGCATGCCAGGCGGACTGCAGTAATCGCCCACAGCAGACAGGAAATCCAGGCAGGGGCTTTTTTCAGCAGGAACCTGAGCAGGATGACGGCCAGAATCAGCCATCCCGCATTGATGCTCCTGTTTAATATGTTCAGAAAAATAACTTCTATTTCCAGATTTTCCATAGTTTTCTCCCGTCATCATTTTTTTGGTTTCCGGAAAGGTTCTGCCGCCTGCGCTTGGGGCCTGGATTTGGATTACGGCAGAGGGCATTTTTCCCGCGTTCAGTCTGCCTCATACTGCTCCAGCATCTGCCGGATTTCCGCCGCGTCCTGCCGGGACAGCTTTTTTCCTCTGGTGAATGCGGCGATGAAGGCAGGCAGGGAGCCCTGGAAGGTCTTTTCCACCAGTTCGTCTATCTCTGCGGCCTGTACTTCATCCTTGGATATCAGGGAGGTGACGGTTGCGTTCTCATTTTTTACCACGCCTCTGTCGGATAAACGGCGGATTACCGTGTAGGTGGTGGTGCGGCTCCAACCAAGCTTTTCGCTGCAGAGCTTTGCAAGTTTTGTGCTGTTGATGGGTTCATGCTCCCACAGAATCAGGCAGAAGCGGTATTCGCTCTCAAAAATTTTCGGTGTGGCCATGGAAATCTCCTTTCGGGACAAGTCCCTGATTTTGTTCTAATGTATTAGACTACCAATAGTCTAACGCATTAGACGCAGGCTGTCAAGAGGGAGCTGTTTTTTCCAATTTTTTCCGTTAAATTTTTTCTTGACAGCACTTGGATTTTCCCGTATAATTCATTTAATTTCATAGTCAAGCGATTGATTCTAAAAGCAATGACAAGAAGAAGTAGCACATGGTGGAGCATACAGAAAGCAGCCGGCTGATGAGAGGCGCATGGGAAGCCTTTGTGTGAATACATCTTTGAGCTTTGCACCGAATCTCCCGGGGGAGTAGTAGGCTGCGACGGTTCCCGCACCCGTTATCGTGCTAGGGTATCACCCGTGAGAAGGCGGTTTTCCGGAATCCGGCGGACAGGAAGCGTTTTTTGTTTCTGCCGTATGGAAAAGCCGGAGCTGACATCGATATTACGGACGTACCCGAAGAGGCAGGCAGTGTGAGCTGTCTGTAAACATGAGGTGGTACCGCGGAGTTTTATGGCTCTCGTCCTTTTGATAAGGATGGGAGTTTTTTTGTTGTGGGGAAGTACAGACAGAGGCCTAAATTTTGCGGTTTAAATCGGAACACGCAGAGGATGAAAGCACCCGGATCCGGCAGGGACGGAGGAAAGGAAAATGAAAGAAACAGGAAAGGAGACAGGAGAGATGGAAGGCATGGAGAAACACACGACTATAACAGAGGAGACAAAGACAATGGAGGAAAACAGCCCGGCAGCGGAAAAGGCGGAGGCGGAAATGACAAAAGATCAGGTATGGGCAGAAGCCCGGGAGAACCCGGAACTGGCCGGGCAGGTTCGGCACCAGATGCGGGTGATCCGGCAGGGGGCGGAGGAGCTCATTGGAGAGCCGGAACTGGAGCAGAAGGTTGCCCGGAGTATCTCCACGGGCAGGCCCCTGATCATCAAATTCGGCATGGATCCCAGTGCGCCGGATATTCACCTGGGTCATGCGGTTCCCCTGCGGAAGCTGAAGCAGATGCAGGATCTGGGGCATACCATTGTGATTGTGATCGGGGATTTCACGGCAAAAATAGGTGATCCCACGGGAAAAAGCAAGGGGCGGAAAGCCATGACTGAGCAGGAGGTATTTCTCAACGCCCAGACTTACCAGGAACAGATTTTCCGCATTCTGGACAGGGAGAAGACGCAGGTGCGTTTTAACGGGGAGTGGCTGGAGTTGCTGAACCTGAACGAGGTACTGCAGCTGGCGTCTACGGTTACGGTGGCCAGGATGCTGGAGAGGGATGATTTTCAGAATCGGTTCCGGGGAGGCATACCCATCGGACTTCATGAATTTTTCTACCCCCTGATGCAGGCATATGATTCCGTGGAGCTGAAGGCGGATCTGGAGTTAGGGGGGACTGACCAGACCTTTAATATTCTGATGGGGAGGCAGCTGCAGCGGGACAGAAAGCAGGAACCCCAGGCAGCCATGTTCATGCCGCTTCTGGAGGGAATTGACGGGGTGGAGAAGATGAGCAAGAGCCTGGGCAACTACATCGGCATCAGCGAGGATGCGCGCACTATGTTCACCAAGGTGATGCAGGTGCCGGATGCTTTGATCGTGAAATACTTTGAGTTGGCCACGGATATCCTGCCTGAGGATCTGGACAAAATCAAGGAGGCTCTGGCGGACGGCTGCAACCCCAGAGACTGCAAACTGGTCCTGGCCAAAACCATCACCTCCCTGTACCACAGCCCGGAGGATACGGCGGAGGCGGAGAATTTTTTCCGGGAAGCCTTTACCGACAGAAAAGTGCCGGACCAGGCGGAGATTCTGGAGGCGGTTCTGGAGAGCGGAACGCTGTTCGACTGTGTCAGGCCCCTGGTGAATGCGGGGATTGTGGAGAGCGGCGCCCAGTTTCGGAGGCTGATTGCCCAGGGCGGTGTACAGAAAAACGGCGTCCGTGTGAATCAACTGGAGGAGTCCGTCCAGAGCGGCGATGTGCTGAAGGTGGGAAAGCGGCGGTTCGTGCAGGTGAAGATGTGCTGAAAAGGCAGTGTAAAAGATGCGAAAGTAGTTTTCAGTACTATGTAAAAGAAACAGGAATTGATAAAAAGAGATATAGAATAACGCAAGCTATTGATATTTTTCCCGGGAAGTGGTATCCTATACATGCATGTGGAGGAATTGCCGTGAAATACCATGTGGGTTTCCGGCAGTTCTGATCTGTAGGGAAGGTGGACGCGCGTATGAAGGAAAAGTATCATATTATCAGCGACGGCTCCTGCGATTTGCCCAGGGAGCTGGCGGAGGAAAAGAATATCACGGTTGTGCCGTTTTATGTGTCTTTTGACGACGAGAATTATCTGAAGGAAAATGTGGACATCGGAATCCGGGATTTTTATCAGCAGATGGTGGACCGCAAAGGGGTATACCCCAAGTCTTCCATGCCCTCGGCCCAGGACTATGTGGAGGTGTTTCTGCCTTATGCCCGGGAGGGAATCCCTGTGATCTGCATCTGCATTACCACCAAATTCAGCGGTTCCATGCAGTCTGCCTTAAGCGCCAGGGGCATTGTGCGGGAGAGCTGTCCGGAGGCGGAGATCACCGTAATCGATGCCACGGTGAATACGGTGCTGCAGGGACTTTATGTGTTGGAGGCCGTGGCTCTGCGGGACAGCGGCATGGAATATAAGGCGGCAGTGGCCCGGTTGGAGGAGATCAGGAGAACCGGAAGGATCTTCTTCACCGTGGGGGACATGGAATACTTAAAGCATGGGGGGCGTATCGGCAAGGTATCCGCTGTGGCAGGCAGTGTCCTGGGCATCCGGCCCGTGATCACCCTGAAGGAGGGGGAGATCTTCCCTTCCGGTATCGGCAGGGGCAGGAAGCGCACCACGGAGAAGGCCATTGACCTGCTGTTGGACTATCTGGAGGAAAACGGGAGAAGGATGGAACGTTTCAGCCTTTGCATCGGATTCGGATACGATTACCAGGAGGCTGTGGAATTCCGGGAGCATACCCTGGAAAGACTGCGGGAGAAAGGGTATTCCATTGAGAAGGACATGCTTCCCATCTACCAGATCGGCGCCACCATCAGCGTCCACACAGGGCCTTACCCCCTGGGATTCGGGATTATCGAAAAAGGCCTGTGAATGCATTGGTGTACCGGGTAAAACCAATGGAGCAGCAGAGATTTCACAGGGGCGGATGCAGCAGTTTTGACATTACAGGGCTTCGGTGCAGTGCATCAGAAGCTCTTTTACATTGGCAAAGCAGTAGTCGGCAGGATAGGGGGTGTCCGCCATGTCCTCCGGCTTTGCCTCTCCGGTAAACAGTACGCAGGTATCCACTTCACCGTTTATTCCGCAGGCGATATCGGTATAGAGCCTGTCGCCCACCACCAGAGTCTCCTCCCGGGAGAAGCCGGACATCTCCAGGCACAGATCCACCACCGCCCGGCTGGGCTTGCCCAGGTACAGGGGCTTTTTTCCCGTGGAATCCGTGAGCATATTGCAGATGGCGCCGCAGTCGGGGATAAAGCCGAAATCAATGGGGCAGCACAGATCCGGATTGGTGGCGTAAAAGGGCGCGTCGCCTGTGGAGAGCACTCTGCATGCCTGAATCAGCTTGTCATAGGTAAGCTCGCTGTCATAGGCCGCAACCACGCAGTCAATGTCCGCTTCGGCAGTCTCCGTCACATGCAGGCCGTTTTTGCGCAGCTCTGTCACAAAGGAGGCGGTGCCCAGGACGAAGATTTTGCCCTCTCGATACCGCTCCTTCAGAAAGCGCAGGGTCATATAGCCGGATGTGATAAACTGGTCTTCTGTGGTGTCCAGACGGAAGGCCCGGCGGAACCGCTCCACATAATCCCTGCCGCTGCGGGTGGAATTGTTGGTGATAAAATAGGCTTTGCCGCCGATTTCGTCAATGTGGCGAAGCAGGTCCGCGCTGCCCTCATAGAGGGTGTCGCCTACGGCCAGAGTGCCGTCGATATCAAATAAAAAAAGCTTTTTTTCTTTTAATTTTCTTTTTGCAGCGATATCCATGTTTTTCTCCATTCAGCTATAGCGATATTCCGATCTCCGGAACCTCATTATAACAGATTTTGCAGGATTTAGCCAACAGACTTATTGAAGTTGACGAAAATCTTTTGTAGCATTATTCAGTACAGCGTGCTATAATTTTCCTAGTCAGAAAGCAGAAAATCGTCCGGAGAGACGAGGGAGGTATAGAGATGAAATTGATTTCCTGGAATGTAAATGGTTTACGGGCGTGTGTGCAGAAGGGGTTTCTGGAATATTTCAAGGAGGCAGACGCGGATATCTTCTGCCTGCAGGAGACCAAGATGCAGCCGGGGCAGCTGGAACTGGAGCTGCCCGGTTATCATCAATACTGGAATTCCGCGGAGAAGAAGGGCTATTCCGGAACGGCTGTTTTTACCAGGAAGGAGCCGCTGCAGGTGACTTACGGCATAGGCGTGGAGGAGCATGACCATGAAGGACGCGTGATTACGGCAGAATATGAAGAATTTTTCGTTATTACGGTCTATGTGCCCAATTCCCAGAGGGAGCTGACCAGACTGGAATACCGGATGCAGTGGGAGGAGGCTTTCCTGAAGTACCTGAAAAAGCTGGAGGAGAAGAAGCCTGTGATCTACTGCGGGGATCTGAATGTGGCTCATCAGGAGATCGATCTGAAGAATCCCAAGACCAACCGCCGGAACGCGGGCTTTACGGATGAGGAGCGGAATTGTTTCGGAAAGGTGTTGGAGAACGGATTTGTGGACACGTTCCGGTATTTTTATCCCGACCAGAGAGACGCCTATTCCTGGTGGTCCTACATGGGCCAGGCCAGGGCGAAGAACGTAGGGTGGCGCATTGACTATTTTGTGGTATCGGAGATTCTCAGGGACAGGCTTGAGGATGCGAAGATTCATTCGGAGGTACTGGGATCGGATCACTGCCCTGTGGAGTTGGAGTTAAAGGCGTAGAAGCGTCTGACAGGAGAGCGGGCAGGGGGAGCAGAAAGCGCGGGGAAATAAGGAATGAGTTTGCAATTTTATTTCGGCCCATCCGGGGCGGGCAAAAGCAGGACGCTTTACGAGGAAATCACCAGGCGGGCGGGGAAAGAGAATAAAAGGAATTTCCTGGTCATTGTGCCGGACCAGTTTACCATGCAGATTCAGAAGGAGCTGGTGCTTCTGAATGACAGAGGCGGAATCATGAATATTGACGTTCTCAGCTTCGGACGTCTGGGACATCGGATCCTGGAGGAGGTAGGCGGCCGGGAGATTCCTGTGCTAGACGATACGGGCAAAAGTCTGGTGCTGCAGAAGGTGGCGGCGAATCTGAAGGGAGAGCTGCCGACTCTGGGGGGATTTCTCCACAGGCAGGGCTATATTCATGAGGTAAAAAGCGCCATTTCAGAATTTATGCAGTACGGCATCGGCACGGAGGATGTGGCTCAGCTGATTGCCTGCGCGGAGAAAAGAGGAGCGCTGGTGCAGAAATTACGGGATCTGGAGACTCTGTACAGGGGATTCATGGCGTATATAGACGGAAATTTCATTACCACAGAGGAGACATTGGATGTACTGCGGCGTTCTCTGCATAAATCGGGCCTTCTGCCCGGGAGTGTGGCAGTGTTTGACGGTTTCACGGGATTTACGCCTATTCAGATAAATGTTATCGCAGAACTGATGAAAGCCTGCGGGGAGGTGATTGTCACTCTGACTCTTGGGGCTGAGGAAAATCCTTACCTGCCGGACGGGGAGCAGAAATTATTCTATCTGAGCAAGAAGACCGTGGCGGATCTTACCAGGCTGGCCCGGGAACTTGGGGTGGAGCGAAGGCAGGATGTGTTTATTTTAGGCGGAAATGAGCCGGAGTCAGGGGGGAGAAGGCTGCGGACGGCGGACGGGGGAGAAGGCTGCAGGATGCAGTACAATGAGCGCCATCGTTTTGAACAGGCGCCGGCCCTGGCCTATCTGGAACGAAATCTGTTTCGCTATAATACCGCGCCTTACGGGCAGGCTCAGGAAGAAATCAGGATGTTTGAGGCTTCCGGGCCCAGAGAGGAGGTACATCAGACCGGGCTGGAGATCTGCCGGCTGGTGCGGGAGGAAGGTTTGGCTTATCGGGATATTGCCGTGATTGTGGGAGATCTGCCCGGGTATGCTCCTTATGTGGAGTCGGAATTTGCCCGAATGGAGATTCCCTGTTACATTGACAAAACCAGAGCGATTCTGCTGAATCCCATGATCGAATACATAAAGAGCGGCCTGGAGCTGTATACGAAAAATTTCTCCTATGAGGCGGTATTTCATTATCTGCGCAGCGGCCTGGCGGATCTGACCCGGGAGGAGGTGGACCGGCTGGAAAATTATTGTCTGGGGGCGGGGATAAAGGGATACCAAAGCTACAGGCGGCTGTTCACCCGCAAAACACCAGACATGGAGGGGGACGAGACTGCGCTGGAGGAAATCAACGGGTTGAGAGAGCGCATGATTGCACAGGTGGAAATGCTGCACTTGACAGAGAAAGCGCCTGTGAAATCCTATGTGAATGCGCTCTATGAGTTTCTGGTGCAGAACAGGGTGCAGCAGAAGCTGGCGGTATATCAGACGCGTTTCGAGGAGGAAGGTGACCTGACGAGAGCCAGGGAATACGCCCAGATTTACCGTCTGGTGATGGAACTTCTGGACCAGATTTACGCGCTGTTGGGGGAGGAGCATATACCCCTGAAGGAATTTGCGGAAATTCTGGAAGCGGGATTCGGCGAGATTCAGGTGGGCACTATCCCGCAGAATGTGGACAGGGTGCTGGCGGGGGATATGGAACGGACCAGAATCGGCCGGGTGAGCGTGCTTTTTTTTCTGGGGGTAAACGACGGCAATATTCCCAAGGCCGCGTCCAGGGGCGGCATCATTTCGGATATGGACAGAGAATTTTTGCGGGAGTCCAGTCTGGAGCTGGCGCCCAGTCCAAGGCAGCAGATGTATATTCAGAGATTTTATCTGTATTTAAATATGACAAAGCCTTCCCGGCGTCTCTATTTGTCCTATTCCAGGGTGAACAGCGGGGGAAGGGCTCTTCGTCCCGCCTATCTGGTGGACGTAGTGCGAAAACTTTATCCGGATATGGAGGTGGAGCATCCGGGGCAGCGCAGTGTGCTGGAACAGATTGTCACGGGACAGGAGGGACTGGAATATCTGGCGGAGGGACTGCGTGAATATGCGGAGGGCGTACAGCCGGAGAAGGAAAAGCAGGAATTTCTGGTTCTGTATCGTGTATACGGAGAGGGCGCTTTGGCGGAAAAACGCAGGCGTCTCACTGAGGCCGCTTTCCGGAGGTACCAGGATACGGGGCTGTCTCAGGCTGTGGCCAGGGCTTTGTACGGGGTACAGCTGGAGAACAGCGTCACCCGTCTGGAGACCTATGCCGCATGCGCTTACAGGCATTTTCTTCAGTATGGCCTGGCGCTGAAGGAGAGAGGGGAGTTCTCTTTTGAAAGCGTGGATGCGGGAAATGTGTATCATGCCGTTTTGGAGCAGTTCGCAGAGAAACTTACGGAAAACCAATACACATGGTTCGATTTTCCGGCTGATTTTGCGGCAGGCTGTGTCAGGGAGACTTTGGAGCGTTATGCGGCCGATTACGGGAGCAGCGTACTCTACAGCAGCGCCAGAAACGAATATGCCGTAACCAGAATGGGGAGGATCCTGACCCGTACCGTGCTGACTTTGCAGAAGCAGCTGCGTATGGGAAGCTTTGCGCCGGAATCCTTTGAACTTTCCTTTCAGTATGCGGATAATCTGGAGAGCGTGAATGTATCGCTTTCGGAGCGGGAGAAGATGCATCTGCAGGGGCGCATAGACAGAATTGATGTGGCCGGGGATGAGCAGAATGTGTATGTGAAAGTCGTGGATTATAAATCGGGGAAGAAGCGTTTTGATCTGGCGGCGCTGTACTACGGCCTTCAGCTCCAGCTTGTGGTGTACATGAACGCGGCTGTGGAGATAGAGGAGAGGCGTCACCCGGACAGGAAAGTGGCGCCGGCGGCCATGCTGTATTACAGAATCGATGACCCGGCCGTGGAGACCAGCCGGGAGCTGACGCCTGAAGAGATCGATCAGCTGATCGGGGAGCAGCTGCGGATGGACGGCGTGGTGAACAGCGCCCCCCATATCGTGGAACTGCTGGATAATACCATGGAAAGCAAGTCGGCTGTCATCCCTGTGGAGAGGAAAAAGGACGGCAGTCTGTCATCCCGCTCTTCCGTGCTCAGCGATCGGGAACTGAAGGTGGTGTCCGATTATGTGAGCCGGAAGATTGCGGGAATCGGCCGGGAGATTCTGGACGGCTCCATCTCTCTGAATCCTTACGAGAAGGGCGGCCAGGATGCCTGCGCATACTGTGTCTACAGGAAAGTCTGCGGATTTGAATCTTCCCTGCCGGGCTGTGAGAAACGGAGGCTGGAGGATCTGGACAGGGAGGAAGCTCTGCGGAGAATGGAAGAGGAATCATAAAACGGGAACAGATAGAACAGAAAAGGAAGTTGGGGAAGGATAAGGGAACAGGCATGGCAGTGTCATTTACACCGGAGCAGCAGAGAGCTGTTGATTTGCATGGCTGCAACATTCTGGTATCGGCGGCGGCCGGGAGCGGCAAGACCGCCGTTTTGGTGGAACGAATCACAAAAATGGTTTGCGATGAACGAAATCCCGTTGATATAGACCGGCTGCTGATTGTGACGTTTACCAATGCGGCTGCGGCGGAGATGCGGGAACGGATAGGGGCGGGCATTTCCAGGCGGCTGTCGGAGAACCCGGAGTCCGAGCATATCCAGCGGCAGGCTACTTTGCTTCACAATGCGCAGATTACCACAATAGACAGTTTCTGTCTCTATCTTCTGCGGAACCATTTCAATGAAATCGGCCTGGACCCGGCTTTCCGGATTGCCGACGAGGGCGAAGTGAAATTGATGCAGCAGGAGGTTTTGGGGGAGCTTATGGAGGATTCCTATGCTTCCGGAAGCGAGGAATTTCGCTATTGTGTGGAGTACTTCTGTCCGGGAGGGAAGGAGAGCGCGCTGGAACAGTATATTTTAAAGCTGTCCCAATATGCCGCAAGTTTTCCCTGGCCGGAGCGCTGGCTGGAGGAGAGAAAGCTTGATTACAGCGCCGGTACGGCGGAGGAAATGTATGCCAGTTCTTACGCAGTCTGGCTGGAGAATTATCTGCGGCGGATGATTATGGGCTGTGGGGAGAAGCTGGAACAGGTGCGTACGCTGTGCGAGCAGCCGGACGGTCCTTATATGTACGGGGAGCTGGTGGACAGTGAGCTGGAACAGATCAGAGACATGCTGGGCTGCGGTTCCCTGGCGGAGTATGGGGCGAAGCTTTCCGCCGTGAAATTCGGCAGGCTGCCGTCGAAGAAGGACGACAGCGTCTCCCAGACAAAACGGGAACTTGCCAGAGAAATGCGCGGGGCGGTGAAGGACAGCTTAAAGGCGCTGGAAGAGAGGTTCTTCTCCACTGCGCCGGAGCTGGCGGCGCGGCAGAGCAGGGCATGCGCAGAGCCGGTGGCCGAGCTGATCGATCTGGCGCTGGAATTTGACAGGCGGATGCGGGAGAAAAAGCAGGAGAAAAAGGTTATCGATTTTTCGGATATGGAGCATTATGCGCTGGATATTCTGCTGGACGTACAGGGGGAGGAAATCAAACCCAGTCCCGTTGCAATGGAATACAGACAATATTTTACCGAAATACTGACAGATGAGTATCAGGACAGCAATCTGGTGCAGGAATATCTGCTGAAGGCGGTTTCCGGCGAGGAGGAGGGACGTCATAACCGCTTTATGGTGGGGGATGTGAAGCAGAGTATTTATAAATTCCGCCTGGCCAGGCCGGAACTGTTTCTGGAAAAATATAAAACCTACAGAGCCGACTGTCCGGAATGGGGAGAATACGGAGAGGAGGGTTCCGGGGGCATATCCGGGGAAGATAAAGAAACGGAAGCGGGAAACTGCCGCAGGATTGATCTGGCCAGGAATTTCCGCAGCCGTACCCAGGTGATTGACGCCGTAAACGATGTGTTTTCCCGAATCATGAGCGAGGAAGTGGGAGGGATTGCCTATGACTCCGGGGCTGCTCTGTATCCGGGGGCAGTCTACCCGGAGAACGGATTCTGTGCCAGTGAGCTGCTGCTGGTGGAAAAGCCGGACGGAGAGGGGAAGCTGGGGACAAAGCAGGCGGAAGCCCTGGCCATTGCCGGGAAGATAAAGGCGCTGAGGGAGAGCTTTCAGGTGACGGACAGAGGCACGGGGGAAGTACGGCAGGCAAGATACGGAGACATGGTGATCCTGCTGCGCACCAACAGCGGATGGGACGAGGAGTTTAAAGAGGTGCTGGAGCAGGAGGGCATTCCGGTGTATATCACTTCCCGGACGGGATATTTTGCTGCCGCGGAGGTACAGGAGCTGCTGCAGCTTTTGCGGGTGCTGGACAATCCTAGGCAGGATATCCCTTTGTTCGGGGTCATGAAGTCGATTTTCGGCGGGTTTTCGGAGGAGGAGACGGCCAGGATCCGCAGCCATGTCAGAGGGTGCAGCCTGTATGAGGCGCTGAGGCGGTATGCGGAAGACTTTGGTCCGGCGGGGGAGGAAGGCGCGGCAAAGCCTCTTCCGGAGGAAACGGGAGGCGGCGCGGAACAGATTTCGGAAAACGAAAGAGGGCCTGAGGTATCTCCCGGGGAGAGGGAGCGTGAGACAGAGAACGCCGCAGAGAGAGAACTGGGCCGGAAAGCGGCGGAGTTCATGGAGATGATTGCCTCCTATCGGGAGTGTACGGTCTACCTGCCGGTTCGTGACCTGTTGACCAGACTGATCAATGACTTCGGCTATCTGGAGTATGTGACGGCGCTGCCTGCCGGAAGCCGCAAAAGGGCTAATGTGGAGATGCTGTTGACCAGGGCGTCGGATTTTGAGAAGACCAGTTATTTCGGCCTCTTTCATTTCATCCGCTATATGGAGCAGCTGGAGAAATATGACGTGGACTACGGCGGGGCGGAGCAGTTGGACGAGAATGCGGACGTAGTGCGGATCATGAGTATTCACAAGAGCAAGGGATTGGAATTTCCCGTTACTTTTGTGGCAGGACTGAGCAAGCGCTTCAATATGCAGGAGGCCAATCAGACGTTGATTCTGGACATGGATCTGGGGCTGGGGACAGATTATGTGGATCCGGACAGGAGAATCAGGAATAAGACTCTGCGGCGGATGGCGCTGGCCGGCAAGCTGCGGGAGGAGAGTCTGTCGGAGGAATTGAGGCTGCTCTATGTGGCGATGACCCGGGCCAGGGAGAAGCTGATTATGACGGGCGTGTTGGAAGAAGCCGGGGCGGTGTGGGAGCGGATGAAGGAAAGGAAAGGAGAGAAGCTTTCTTTTCTGGATTTTGTGGAGGCAGGCTGTTTTCTGGACTTTCTGCTGCCGATTATCCCGAATACCTGTGTGGAGGTGTCCGTGATCGGACAGACGGACAGGGAGGCAGGAGCCTTTGGGGAGCAGCTGCAGCTGGCGGGAAGGCGGGAAGCGCTGGACAGGGCTGAGGAGCAGCGGGAGACGGAAGCGGAAAACCGTCTGCGGAAGTGCCTGAATGCGGTGTATCCCTATGCCATGCTTTCGTCGCTTTACACCAAGACTACGGTGTCGGAGCTGAAGATCGCCGCCATGGCGGATCGGGACGAAGCTGCGTATCATACGTTTGAAGCCGGGGAGGTACAGCCCTTTATTCCCCTTTTCCGCAGAGGAGAGGAGAAGGTCAGCGGAGCCGTACGGGGGAATGCCTATCATAAGGTGATGGAACTGATGGATTTTGAGAGGGTGATGGGAGAGGCGGAAGACGCGGCGGGAATTGCCGCCCGTCTCAGGACTTTTCTGTCAGGGGAAGCGGCGGAAAAGCGGCTGACGGAGGAATATTTCCGGGCGGTGAATCAACGGAAAATCGTCAATTTCCTGCTTACCCCTCTTGCTGCCCGGATACGGCAGGCCTGGAGGCGGGGCGGACTCTACAGAGAACAGCCCTTTGTGCTGGGAATAGATGCCGGAAGGCTGAAAAAAGAGTTCCCTGACACGGAGACCGTCCTCATCCAGGGAATCATAGACCTGTTTTTCGAGGAGGAGGACGGTATCGTACTGCTTGATTACAAGACGGATGCGGTATCTTCCCTGGCGGAACTGTGGAACCGCTATGAGGCCCAGCTGGACTATTACCGGGAGGCGGTGGAGAAGATCTGCGGAAAGCCGGTGAAAGAGAGAATACTGTATTCCTTTCACCTGGAAGAGTATTAAATTTGCAACCGTTCAGACAGGGCGCTGAACGGTTGCTTAAATTTCAGGCTGTCTCTTCCGGAAAATAGATTTCGTACCATACCAGGAAGGCGTACACAGCCCAGAGTTTTCGGTTGGTGTTGCCCCGTCCGCAGCCCCGGCCGGCCATAAGCTCATCCAGGGCCTCACGGTTGAAAAACTTTTCCGCGGCAGGGGAGCGGAAGGCCTGGCTGACGGCTTTGGAGCCGGTCTCCGAGGTGAGGAAATGTCCCAGGGGAACAGGGAACCCCAGCTTTCGGCGCTGAGAGCTGGCATCCGGCAGATGAAGGGCGGCCGCCTGGCGGAAGAGATATTTGGACACCTGCTTTTTCTGTTTATATTTGGAGGGCAGGCAGCGTGCCACCGCAAATACTTCCCTGTCCAGGTAGGGCACCCGCAGTTCCAGAGAATGGGCCATGCTCATCCGATCCGCTTTCTGCAGGATATCTCCCGGAAGCCAGTGGAGCAGATCAATATACTGCATACGGCTCGCCTCGTCCAGTTCTCGGACTTCCGCGTAATCCCCGGCCAGCAGTTCCTGTGGGGATAGAGCCTTTGTGGGGGCTTTCAGCAGCTTTTTTCTCTCCTTTTCGGTAAAAAGATTGGCGTTTCCGATAAACCGTTCTTCCACGGGCATGCTGCCCCGTATCAGGAAACTGCGGCCACGCATTTTCGGAAGATGAGCTGCCAGGCCGGCCAAACCCTTCCGCAGGGGAGAGGGTAGCTTCTGATAGAGATGCAGCGCGTTGGGTTCGCAATAGATACAGTATCCGCCGAAGAGTTCGTCCGCGCCTTCGCCGGACACCACCACCTTTACCTGCCGCGCCGCTTCCCGGGAGAGAAAATACAGCGCCACGGCGGAGGGATCTCCAGAGGGCTCATCCATGTGAAACAGAACTTCCGGCACGGCTTCCCAGAATTCTTTCTCGGAGATCTGCTTTCCCTGGTGGGACAGATTCAGTTCCTCTGCCAGTTCTTTTGCCAGAGGCATCTCATTATAGCGTGTCTGCCCCTTGCCGAAGCCCACGGTGAAGGTTTTGTTTCCGGTGAATTCCGCAGCCACCAGGCTGGAGTCCACACCCCCTGAGAGAAAGGCGCCTACTTCCACATCGGCGGCCATATGTATGTCCACGGAATCTGCTATGGCCTCATCCAGCCGGGAGACCCATTCTTTTTCTTCTTTTCCGCCGAGCTTTGCGTGAGAGGCGGGATACAGCTCAGGTGAGAAGTACTGAATAAGTTCCAGAGAAGCGTTTTTCTTTTTATAGTTCAGGAAATGGCCAGGGCGAAGCTGACATATCCCCTGAAAGAATGTTTTTTCCAGGGCGGAGTACTGGAAGGAGAGATATTGCTCCAGGGCCTCCGGGTTGAGCTTTTTTTGATAGGAGGGGTGAGGCAGTATGCCCTTGATCTCCGAGGCGAAGAGAAAGCATCCTTCCGTGAGCGCATAGTAAAAGGGTTTGATGCCGAAAGGATCCCGGGCCGCGTAGAGCTGCTCCTTTGCCTCGTCCCAGATGGCAAAGGCAAACATGCCCCGCAGATGCTCGGGCAGATGCTCTCCCCACTCCTCATATCCGTGGAGCAGAACCTCCGAATCGCCCTGGGTGGAAAAACGGTGACCGGCCAGAGTAAGTTCCTGCCGAAGCTCCCGGTAATTATAGATTTCTCCGTTGAACACCAGCACCAGATTCCCGGTTTCGTTTGCCATGGGCTGTACGCTGCCCTCCAGGTCGATAATGCTGAGACGGCGGAAGCCCAGGGCGGCATGTTCGGATATCCAGCTTTTTCCCTGATCCGGGCCGCGGTGAATGATGGCTGTCATCATTGTCTCCAGGATCTGCTCCCTGGAAATGGGGGGGTGACTATCCTGGCTGTTTTTCATGTTCCGTTCTATAAATCCGCATATTCCACACATAATCATACTCCTTTGTACGTTTCTCTGCCGCCCGGGTCGGGAGATGACAGGTCTCCGGAACTGTGTCTCCGGTGTTTCGTTCTGAAATCCAGTATACGGCAGGCATATATCATATGCGTAGAAATTTTGTTTCTAAAATGTTTCGGGTTGTAAACATTTGCCGTTGAGGGGCTGTCTGAACTGTTGCGATTATCCTCCGGGAGCGGAAGGCTGTGGCACTGACGGGGCTACAGTTCAAGGATGATGCACTTCCTGTGGGTGAGATCTCCGTTCTCCCAGGTTTCCAGCAGGATTCGCCTGTTTTCGGCATCGTATTCCATCCCCAGAAGGTTTTGCACGTTTTTGTACAGGAGGCGTCTCTCCGTGCCTTCGGCGGGATAGAGATACAGATCCGCGGAACGGATGTCCCAGCAGGACTGGACGGTTTTGGAGCCGGCTGCGCCGCTGGGGGCATACTTTCCGAAAACATTGGCGTTCTGCTCCAGGTCATTGCCGTAATGCTCGCCGATGTCGGCGCCTGCTTCCTGAACAAGCAGGACCAACAGATCTCCGGTATCCAGAGGGAGAAATTCCCATACCGGGTCGGGGAAGAGGACTGAATCTTTCTCGGCGGAAGTGATATCCTCCATGTCCGTACGGATCAGCTGATAAGGATTTCCCATGTAGTAAAAACATCTTTTTCCGTGTTCCTGTCTGTACTGTAAATAAGGTATGCCGTCGTAATTGGACAGATAACTGCTGATATGCTGTACGGTCGGGTCCGGCGTAGGCGCGGGTTCCGGGGCAGAGAGGTCCGTCCAATGCAGGGTAAATGAGAGAATATTTTTATCCTCCTCCAGGAAAAAGTTCAATAATCCAAGGCCTTCGGAGGTGTCGCAGAGAAACGCGGCCCAGGGCCTCAAGGTCAGATCGTCCGAGGCGGAATAGAGCATATGGTCCGGCGGATAAAGCCGGCTGAAGAGACGGACGGAGGCGGATTTTCCTTTCGGACTCCCGGGCAGTTCCAGGTATTGCTCAGGTGCTGCCCAATCTTGTTTTTCACAGTCATAAATGGGGACCATGAAGTCATTTCCTGTAGAGGAGCCTGTGACGTCAAAGGTCATCCAGCGTCCGTCGGGGGAGAAGGAACCGATCATAGGGCCGTTCTGTTCCAGAATGCCCTCGTAGAGAAGCAGGGAGTCCTGGCTGCCCAGTGTGTACAGCCATACGATGCGGGTATCTCCGACGGCGGACCGGACATAGACCAGAAGCTGCTTTCCGTCGGGGGAGGGCAGCAGGCTTTCGATATAGAGATCTTCCTCCTTTGTCTCGTGACCGGGATTGAGCCATTGGTCCCGGAACCGGAAGAATTCGTCCAGGGTGTCATAGAAACCGTATCTGTAGTCCACCTGCCGAAATACGAACCGACCGCCGTCCTCTTTCTCATCCATGGCGGTGATGTGTATCTCGTTGGCTTTGCAGCCCTTTAAATAAGCGCTTTTTTCCAGGAGTTCGCTGGTTTCGTAGGAGTAGGTAAATATTTTTTTCACTGTAAAGTCTTTTGCGGGATCCGCGCTTTCCGAGTCCTCCTCGGAAGTCTGAGCCATGGGCAGCAGCATGGTCTTCTCCTCAGGGGCGCATCCCGAAAGGAGCAGAGAAGCCAGGAGGAGCAGCCGGCAGATTTTTGGGTATGTTTTCGGACGTTCTGAATGTGTCATACGCTATACTTTCTGTTGCGCGTCTTTTGCAGCGCCGGCAGCAGCCGGTGAGATGTGCGGAAAGGCGCTGATTTGAATGGAAATCTTTTGCTGGGTTCAGGGCGGCTTGATTATCTGGTGTTGGGAGCTGAGTGCACAGAGGCTGACTTCAGCCGGATATAAAAGACGGTCTGGCCTTCGGGCCGGCATTTCACACCGATGCTTCCGTCGTGTTCTTCCATGATTTTGCGGCAGATGGAAAGGCCCAGTCCTGCGCTTCCCTGTTCCCGGGAATAGGCCTTGTCTGTCCGGTAAAAAGGTTCGAAGATCTTCTCCTGTTCCTCCGGGTCAAGGGCTTTTCCGCGGTTGCGGACGGCCAGCCATACAAAATCGGTTTTCCGCACACCGTTTATGTGGATGACCGATTGGCTTTCCCCGTATTTGATGGCGTTGTCCACCAGGTTGATCAGCACCTGCCGCAGCCGGTCTTCCACACCCATGACCCACAGGGGTTCCGGAAAATCGGCCTGAATCTGCATGTTGTAGCGCTGCGCCTTGATTTCCAGCGCCTGGGCCACGCTCTGCGCGGTGCGGCTTATCTCCACGGCCTTTTTCTCCACATACATGCTTTTGTCGGACATCTCCAGAAGCTGAAGCACCATTTGGTGCATTCTGGAGCTTTCCTGAAGAATCTGCCGCAGGCCCCGGCTGCTGAGCTCCCTGTCCGCCCCCGCGTCTGCCTCCATGAGCTGGGCATAGCCCTGAATGGTGGTGAGAGGCGTCTTCAATTCATGGGTCATGTTGTTGTAGAATTCCTGCCGGCTGCCAAGGAGGCGAATGATCTGATCCTTGTCCGCCTGCATTTTTTCAAACTGGGAACCGATGGTCTCCAGCATGACGCTGAAGTTTCTGGACAGTTCCCCCACCTCGTCCCTGTGACCGGAATCGGCCAGCTGGGCAAGCATCTGCATATCCACCTGTTCCCCGGACAGATCCCGCACCACCTGCCGGGAGATTTCTGTGAGTTTCCATATGGGCACCAGAAGTTTGTTGATAAAAAAGGCCAGAAGCAGAAAGATCAGCGCGAATACGGCGGCCGTGGTCTGATATACCTGCTGTTCGCTCTGCATGATCTGGACGAACATCTGGGAGGCGTCCGTACGATAGCGGATGATGCCGATGGTGCGCTCTTCAATGACCACGGGCATGGAAAAATAGACCATCATGTGATCCGAATCCGGATAAGTCATGGTAAATGCGGCATTTCCCTTCAGGGCCTCTTCCAGATCACGGCGGGGGGATTCTTCCGACAGCTGAGTATTTCCGCTGAGATAGTTCCCCCGGGTGTCCAGTACGCTGAAATTTCTTCCGCCCAGAGGTTTCAGTTCCCGGACGATATCGTCTGCAATCTGACGATATCCGTCTTCGTCATTGTTGGCGTTCCGGAGCATCAGCAGCTGGCGGATATAGACAAGGGTATTTTCCTGACGGCCCTGAAGTTCACGGATGATCTGTTCTTCCAGACTCTGCCGGAGTCTGGCGTGGAGACTTCCGTAGAGGATGCCGCCTCCGGCCAGAAATACGGCAAACAGGATCAGGGTCATCTGACGGCGAATGCCGAAACGGTATCTGGGTTTGTCAGGGGACATATTTGTACCCCACGCCGAAGACCGTTACCAAAGTATCTTCCAGTCCGGCCTTTTTGCGGATGCGCTGAACATGGATGTCCACGGTTCTGGTATCTCCGACAAAATCATAACCCCATATCTGGTCCAGCAGGGCTGTTCTGGTGAAGACCTGGCGGGGATGTTTCAGGAAACAGACCAGCAGTTCATATTCTTTTGGCGTCAGATTCAGGAGAGCGCCGTCGCGGTAAACGCTGTGTTCCCGCTCTATGAGGGTAAGGTGGCCGCAGACGAGCCTGTCATCCGCCGTATTGCCCCTGGCCTTGTCAAAGCGCCGCAGAATGGTCCGTACACGGGCAACCACCTCCCGCAGGTCGAAGGGCTTGGTGATATAGTCGTCCGCCCCGGATTCCAGCCCGTAGAGCTTGTCTTCCACGGTGCCTCTGGCGGTGAGCATAATGATGGGAATTCTGTACTGTTCGGTGAGCATCCGGCATACGTCCACTCCGCTGATGTCCGGCAGCATCCAGTCCAGAAGGACCAGATCGGGAGGGTTCCCCCGGGCCATGGAGAAGCCTTCGGCGCCTGTGTAGGCGCACTGAACCAGGAAGCCCTCCTTCTCAAAGCCGTATTTCAAGATATCCGCAATGGGTTTTTCATCCTCAATGACTAAAATTTTTTTGCTTTCCATGTGCTGTGTTTCCTCTCGGCAATCCGATTCTGTATCTCAGTGTACAGAATAAGTATAACGCGGATATCTCCGAAATGTAAATAAGCTGTATCAAAAATACGCGTCAGGGCGCAGCAGCAAGACGTTTCAGCTCGGCCAGAGTATGCCTTACGTAAGGTATGGCGAGAACCAGGTAAGTGAGGGCCGCCTCGGTAAACATGTAGATGGCGTTGTATACAAGTGTGTAAGGCAGGACCGCCCAGCCTTCCCAGGCATATTCGGCAAAAAACAGCCAGCCGGAGAGGGATGAAAAAATCCAGCGCCCAGTCACCCCGGCGGCGTAGCCCAGGAGAAGTCCGTGCTTTCTGTCGCTGAATAGCCCGGAGAGTCCGAAAGCGCCGAAGGCCAGAGGATAATCCATCAGAAGCTGAAGGGGGTGAATGACGAAAGGGTCAATGATCAGCTGCAGTATGCCGTAGGCGATTCCGGTGATCAGGCCGATTTTCACACCGAACCAATAGCCGGGAAGGCAGACCACCAACATGGAGAGCAAAGTGACGGAACCGCCGAAAGGAAAGCTGTATACCTTCAGATTGGACAGCAGAGTGCCCAGGGCAATGGCGGCAGCGCAGAAGGCAAGGCATTTTGCAGCCGGTCTGCGGGAGGGTGTCTTTGATTCCCGGAGTCGGTCTTCCGATACGGCGGGAGAGTGTTTTGTGTCCGTGGAGCGCTTTTGGGAAAAAAGGACGCCAGATACTTTGTTTAACATAAAAATCCTCCTTATTTCTGGCTAAGGAGGAACGACATCGGCAGCCGGGAGGGGCTGCAATAGTGAATTTACGCATCCCTGCATCCGTGGACAGACCGGCCACGGCGGACTCTTTGCTGCTGCGCTTCCTTACGCCGGTATTGTCCGGTTCAAGTAGTGAGGGTTAGAGACAGTGCGCGCACGGTCTCAATCTCAGCGATGTGCTCCCCTAGCGGTTAATTTTACATATCCTACTATAGGGGATTTTGCCATGGGTGTCAAGTTTTTTTGTGTATTGACGCGACCACCTTTGTTTTTTATCGACGATTGCATTCTTTTGTGGTAAACTAAAAGACATGCGATAACGAAGGGAGGCGTCGGGGCATGGGCGGACAGGCGGATAATAAAAAGAGGGAGCATATCTGTGTAGGTCTGCTGGCCCATGTGGACGCGGGAAAAACTACCCTTGCAGAGGGGCTTCTTTACACAGGCGGCAGAATACGCAGACTTGGCAGGGTTGACCATGGAAATGCGTTTCTTGATAATTTTTCCATGGAGCGGGAGAGGGGAATCACCATTTTCTCCAAGCAGGCCCAGGTCTCCTGGGAGGGACTGGAAATTACTCTGCTGGATACACCCGGTCATGTGGATTTCAGCGCGGAGATGGAGAGGACTCTGCAGGTTCTGGACTATGCGCTGTTAGTGATCAGCGGATCGGACGGTGTGCAGGGGCATGTGCAGACGCTCTGGAAACTGCTGGGGGAATATGGGATCCCTGTGTTTCTATTTGTGAACAAGATGGATCAGCCGGGCGCTGACCGGGAGAAGCTGCTTGCGGAATTGCAGGCAAAGCTGGACGGAGGCTGCCAGGAATTCGGGCCGGAGGCGGAGGGGCAGAAGGAGAATCGGCTGGAAGAACTTTCCCTGTGCAATGAGGCGCTGCTGGAGGAGTATCTGGAAAGCGGAAGCCTGACGGATGCTTCCCTGGCAGGAGCCATAGCGGGGAGGCATCTGTTTCCCTGCTATTTCGGCGCGGCTCTGCATCTGGAGGGGGTGGAGGAACTGTTGGAGGGTATCCGCAGATTCGTCCGGTGTCCGGAATACCCACCGGAGTTCGGCGCAAGGGTGTATAAAATTTCCAGAGATCCTTCCGGAGTCCGTCTGACTCATCTGAAGGTTACGGGAGGGACGCTGCGGGTGAAGATGCTTCTGGACAACAGGCGCAGCGCCGCCTCCGGAGAGGAAGTCTGGGAGGAGAAGGCAGATCAGCTGAGAATATACGGCGGTGCTTCCTATGAGACGGCGGAAGAAGTGGAGGCGGGAGGGATCTGCGCCGTGGCAGGCCTGGAAAGAACGTTTGCGGGACAGGGGCTGGGAAGGGAGAGCAGGAACAGTCTGCCCATTCTGGCACCGGTGCTGACCTATGGGCTGATCCTGCCGGAAGGCAGCGACAGTGTGCGGGTACTGGGACAGCTGCGCAGGCTGGAAGAGGAAGAGCCGCAGCTTCATGTGGTCTGGCAGAAGGCCGTGCGGAAAGAAATGACAGAAGTGTCGTCTTCTGCAGGCGCCTCTTTCGGAAAGAAGGAGCAGGCGGGCAGAAAAATGCCTGTGCCGGAAATCCATGTACAGGTCATGGGCGAGGTGCAGATAGAGATCCTTAAAAGGCTGATAGCGGAGCGATTCGGCCTAGAAGTGGAATTTACCGACGGGCAGATTATGTATAAGGAAACCCTTGCTGCGCCTGTGACAGGCATAGGGCATTATGAGCCTCTGCGCCATTATGCGGAGGTACATTTACTGCTGGAGCCGGGGGAGCCGGGCAGCGGTCTGCAGATTGCGGGGGGCTGCAGCGAGGATCTGCTGGACAGGAACTGGCAGCGGCTGATTTTTACCCATCTGGAGGAGCGGTCCCATCCCGGTGTGCTGACGGGGTCCCCGGTGACGGATATCCGGATCACCTTGCTGACCGGCAGGGCTCATCTCAAGCATACGGAGGGAGGGGACTTTCGGCAGGCCACATACCGCGCCATGCGTCAGGGACTGATGAGCGGGGAGAGTCTGCTTCTTGAGCCGGTATTTTCCTTTGTTTTAGAGGTGCCTTCCGCGCAGGTGGGCAGAGCCATGTCTGATATTCACAGAATGAGCGGGCGATTTGACGCGCCCCAGACCCAGGGAGAATTTACCGTTCTCACCGGCAGCGCTCCGGCAGCGGCCATGCAGGGATATCAGAGCGAGGTGAACGCTTATACCAGGGGTGCGGGGAGGCTGAGCTGTGCGCTGAAGGGATATGAACCCTGCCACGATGCGGAGCAGGTGATCGAACGGTTTGGTTATGACCCGGAGGCGGATTTGGAGAATCCTTCTTCGTCTGTGTTCTGCGCCCATGGAGCCGGGTTTGTGGTGCCCTGGGACCAGGTGCCGGAGTATGCCCATCTGGAAAACGGATGGGAGCCTTCCCGGGAGCCGGAGAAAGAAGGCTGCGGGCTTCAGGACGGGGATAAGTCTTCCGGCATGAGCGCCGGAGCCGGCGGAAGAGGTAAAACTTCGCCGGAGAGGAGGTCTTCTTCGGATTATATTACCCAGGAGGAAATCGAAGAAATTTTCGCCAGAACCTATGGGAAAAACGTCAACGATTATACGCCGTACCGCTATCATCAAAGGAAAGCCGGCGGGACGCAGGAGCCGGAAGAGGAAGAAGTGCCTGCCGGACCGGAGTCAGGCGTTTTCACGGAGCGAAAAGGCGCGCAGGGGACGGTAAAGGCAAGCGGCAGACAGAGCCAGGAGGAGTATCTGTTGGTGGACGGTTACAATATTATTTTTGCCTGGGAGGATTTGCGTGACCTGGCAGAGACGAACATTCACAGCGCCAGGGATAAACTGATGGACATCTGCAGCAATTATCAGGGTTCTGCCGGCGGCACATTGATTTTGGTGTTCGATGCCTACAAGGTAAAAGGAAATACAGGGTCCGTGCAGAAATATCACAATATCCATGTGGTCTATACAAAGGAGGCGGAGACGGCCGATCAGTATATAGAGAAGACCGTGCATGAAATCGGCAGGAAGCACAGGGTCACCGTGGCTACTTCGGACAGACTGGAGCAGATGATTATCTGGGGAGAAGGCGCGGCACGGCTGTCTGCGGAAGGTTTTCGGGAATCCGTGGAGGCGGCTGCCGCGCAGATTCGGGAGCGGTATCTCGGGAGCCGGGAAAAGGGGTGGAACCGCCCCTTCGAAGGGCTGGAAAGAGACATGGAGTAAAGACCAGTATGACAGCGAAGATGGGAGCCGGTGGGCTTCCCCTTGCTTCACAGGAGGGGGAGCGTCTACGAAAAGGATCAGCAGGACAGTATAACCGATATGTCCCGATTCTGCAAGTAGAAATCGGCCAGTCCGGGCGATTTTTTCAGATAAGCTTTTTATTGATGCAGACAGCCGGTGAGAGAACCTGAAAGGAAGGTTCCCTCCCGGCTGTTTTGGATTTCGCGGAACTGTCTGTGAGCAGCAACTAATCAAAACGACTAATTAGATAAATATAAAAATAAATATTGACATACAGTATTAATGCTTATATAATTAATATATTAAAATTTAATTATATGGAGGTAGAAATATGAACAATCCAAAAGCGGAAGCATTTACCTGTTTTCTGGACAAACGCACTGCTGACATACAGAAGACGATTGTACAGTTAAATGAGGACAGCCGAAACGATGAAGCCAATTTCGAAAAAATCCGGGCCAATATTTTTCAGGTGATCAAAACAGTTTTTCTGGTTTTCCGGAAGACGCCCGGAAGCGAACAGGAGCTGCGGGCGCTCATGGACGGCAGACTGGCCCTGTTTGAGGAGACCTGGAACAGTTCTCTTGCCAGGGCCAGGGAACATAACGATGAGAAACGCGTCCTGCAGGAAGAGGTCAAGCTGGAGGCTTTGACGGAGATCCGCAGGAAATTTGATGAGATGTGGGAGGTACCCGTATGACAGAAGCAGATGCCGTAAAACTTTTCAAATGTCTGGCGGATAAATCCAGGCTGCAGATTATAAAATCCCTGATGTTGGAGGACATGTATGTGGAACGCCTGGCGGAGCGTCTGGGGCTGACACCTGCCACAATCTCCTTCCACTTGAAGAAACTGGCGGAAATCGGCGCCGTCACTTCCCGGAAAACCCAGTACTATACTATGTATTCCCTCTGCCGGAACACCTTTTCCATGACCGTCCTGGACGTGCTGAAGGAACAGTCCGACGAGGCGGAGCTTCAGAGCCGGAGGGAACAGGCCTACCGCCAGAAGGTGATAGACGCCTTTTTCGAGTACGGCAGACTGAAATCCATCCCTGCTCAGCGGAAAAAGGAGCGTATCGTACTGGAGGAAATCGCCAAGGCGTTCGAACCGGACAGGATCTATTCGGAGCGGGAGGTGAATATCATCATCGCCGATTATCACGATGATTTCTGTACTATCCGCCGCGATATGATTTCCGAGCGTCTGCTGGACAGGGACAGCCGGGGGTACTGGCGGATATAGTATATTATAAATTGAAGTCAGCCGGCGGGCCGCTTATAAGGGCGGTTCTGCCGGCGTTGTGTGTAACAGTCATACAGTCTCGCCCGCGAAGTCAAAATAGCATCTCTATGCAATTTTGCGAGATTTGTGTGTGATACTGTTACAGGCGCTTTTCTGGGGGAAAGATTGCATTTCTTTCTTTTTTGTGATAAAATCGAGATATTCGTACAAGCTTTAATAAAAAAAACAGCACACAGGTGCGGATGGGAGCTATATGTTACATTTACTGGTTTCTGAGGAGCAGTCCTCTCTGCTTGCGCTTGGCGGAATCTTATTTGCCTTTGTGGCTACCGTGCTGGCCACGGCGAAGTTTTGTCCATATCTGCCCAAGGATGCGGGGCGGGAGTTTGCTCATGACGGAAAGCTTTCCGTGGGGAAGCCCAGGGGCGCGGGGATTATCTTTGTTTTTGCCTTTGCGGCTGCGGCAGTGCTCTTTGTGCCGATGAAGGCTGAGCTTGTGATTTATCTGATTTTGATTGTCATCTCCATGCTGACGGGTTTTTTGGACGATGCCTCGGAGACTCCCTGGGGAGGGCTGAAAAAGGGGATTTTGGATTTGGGGGTGGCCGTGCTGGTGGCCATGACCTTTCTGCGGTATAATTCCAATACCATAGAACTGGCCCTTTTTGGGCATACGCAGCTGGTTATTCCCAAAGTGGTTTTCGCCGTTCTGGCGGTGATTCTTGTATGGGTTTCCGTGAATGTCACAAATTGTTCCGACGGGGTGGACGGGCTGTCGGGCACGCTGACCATTATTTCCGTGATGACTGTCTACGTGGTGGATCGTATCCTGGAGCGGGGGGAGGATTTTTCCTTTCTGATTCTGCTCTTTGCGGCATGCATACTGGGATATCTGTGGTATAATGCCACGCCCAGCCGGCTGATCATGGGGGATGCGGGATCCCGGGCCATGGGGCTTTTCATCAGCATTGCGGTGCTGAAGACAGGCTGTCCCGTGCTGTATATTCCCATTGCTCTGGTGCTGATTCTGGACGGGGGGCTGGGGCTTGTGAAGCTGTCTCTGCTGCATGCCTTCGGCATTCGCGTTATGACGAAAATACGTCTTCCTCTTCACGATCATGTGCGTAAGGTATGGGGCTGGTCCAACACGCAGGCTGTCTTCCGCTTTGCCATTATTCAGATTATTCTGGCGGTGGCAGTGGTCTACGGAGTTGGTCTGTGAGAAACGGGGCGAAGATTGTAAGGGGTAAACCGGGGATGAGGAAAAGCGTTCCGGAGAGGAATGCGGAACGGAAAGAGGGGAGCGTATATCATGTATGATCAACTGACACCCAGCGATATCAAAAAGATGGAGGAAGAGATTGAGCATCGGAAGCTGGTGGTGCGTCCGCAGGCGCTGGAGGACGTGAAGGAAGCCAGGGCGCAGGGAGATCTGAGCGAGAATTTTGAATATTATGCGGCGAAAAAGTTCAAAAATCAGAACGAAAGCCGAATCCGTTATCTGGAGCGGATGATTAAGACGGCCAGAGTCATATCGGAGGACTCGGCCGAGGACGAGGTAGGCATCAATAATACGGTCACCGTGGAGTTTGTCGACGATGCTTCCGTGGAGACCTACAAGATCGTCACCACGGTGCGGGGGAATTCCCTGGAGAACCTGATCAGCAACGAAAGTCCCCTGGGCAAGGCGCTTCTGGGGAAGAAGGCGGGGGAATCGGCCTATGTGCGTGTCAATGAAAGCATAGGCTATGAGGTGAAGATTATCAAGATCGAGAATACAATCGACGACGGAAGCGATAAGATTAGGAGTTTTTAGATGAAAAATTATCTGTTATTCGATTTGGACGGAACTTTGACGGATTCCAAGGAGGGGATATGCACCTGCGTGCAGTATGCCCTGGCGTCTTTCGGAATCCAGGAGCCGGACCTGGATAAACTGGAGCCGTTTATCGGGCCTCCTCTCAAAGACAGCTTTATGAAGTATTATCAGATGGACGAAGCTCAGGCCCAGGAGGCCGTGGAGAAATACAGGGAGCGTTTCCGGGACACTGGTATCTTTGAGAACAGGCTCTATGAGGGCATTCCGGAGATGCTGAACGCCCTGAACGGCAAGGGGATGTTCATGGCCGTGGCCTCCAGCAAACCCACTGAGTATGTGCGGCGTATTCTGGAACATTTCAAGATTGCGAAGTATTTTAAAGTGATCGTGGGCAGCGAGATGGACGGCACCAGAACCAGAAAGGAAGAGGTTATTCAGGAAGCGCTCAGGCAGCTGTTCGGCAACTGGCCCATAGAGAAAAGCAAGGTATACATGATCGGGGACCGCTGCTATGACGTGGAGGGCGCCAGGGCTGTGGGACTGGAGAGTGTAGGCGTCACCTATGGCTATGGGGATATGGAGGAATTAAAGGAAGCCAGGGCCGATTATATTGTCCGTTCCGTGGAAGAGCTGCGGCGCTTTCTGCTGCGGGGGACGGAAGGGACAGAGAAGCTGACCATGTCTCAGCGGATATGGCAGATGATGCTGCCCTTTCTGATGTTTTTGCTGGTCAGGAATATGGTCACCTACCTTTTGGTGGTAGCCTGCGCCTCGCTGGGAAACAGCATAAGCGGGGCAGATTTTCTGTTTATCCGCAATGAGGCAGGGGAACCTGTGGCCATGACCGGAAACATTTCCCTGCTGATCTCCACTCTGGGGTATGTGGCCGGAGCGGCATCCATTCTCAAGATTGCCAGGAAGATGCTGCGGAAGACGGAAGAAGACATGAAGCTGCTTCACATAAAGGCGGAACCGGGCAGAAGCTACGGGTTTCTGGGAATGGCCACGGTGGGGCTGGTCCTGGGACTGAATCTGCTGCTGGAACTTGTGGGGGCAATAGAACGTTCAGAGGCCTACCAGTCGGTGGCGGAGCAGCAGTATTCGGCCTGGCTGCCGCTGGGACTGATCTGTTACGGCATTATTACGCCTGTGGCTGAGGAGCTGCTGTTTAGGGGAACCATCTACAACTGTGTGAGACGATATATGAAACTGCCTTCTGCCATGCTGGTATCCGCCGTGTTTTTCGGCCTGTACCACGGCAATTCGGTGCAGGGGATATATGCGGTTATCCTGGGCTATTTGATGGTCTATGCCTATGAATATTTCGGCGACTTCCGCATTCCCGTGGCCATACATATGGCGGCCAATGTGATCGCGTATATTCTGGGGAATGTGGGAGGAATGACTGTTCTGGTCAACTGGCCGGTATGTGCGGTCTGTCTTGCTTTGGGTGCAGGCGGCGCGCTGCTTTTGCATAAAGAGAAGAAGATTTTCTGAAAAATGCTGCCGGGGCAGGGAGGTGCCATGAAATTTTCAATCATCACAGTGGCTTTGAATCCGGGAGAAAAACTGGAGGCTACGCTGGACAGCGTTCTGGGACAGAGCTGTAAGGACGCGGAGGTGGTTCTGCAGGACGGGGGCAGCAGGGACGGCGCATTGGAGCGCTGGCTGGAGACCCACGAGCAGATGCCGGGAAGAGAGCGGGTGCAGATCGTCTCGGAGAAGGATGCCGGCATATATGACGCCATGAACAGAGCCGTGGAGCGGGCCGGAGGCGAGTTTCTTCTGTTCTTGAACTGCGGGGATATATTTTGGGATGATCGGGTGCTGGAGCGGACACTGGATGTGCTGGCTGAGGAAGAGCGGGCGGGAACGGACATGAATCGGCTGGTGCTCTACGGGGATACCTACAGCCCGAAGAACGGCGTGGTCATCGCTTCCGCTCCGGCGGTTACAGGATTTACCTGCTACAGGAACATTCCCTGCCATCAGTCCTGCTTTTACAGCAGATCGCTTTTTGCGGAAAAAAAGTATGATTTACAGTATAGAATCAGGGCGGATTACGATCATTTTCTCTGGTGCTTCTACCGGGCCCGAGCCAGGATGCGGCACATGGGATTTCCGGTGGCCTCCTATGAGGGAGGGGGATTCTCGGAGAGCCGGGAGAACAGGGCCGGAGACAGAGAGGAACACAGACAGATTACCCGCAGCTATATGGGCAGGGGAGAGCTTTTTCGGTATCGGTTTATCATGGCCTGCACCCTGGCTCCCCTGCGGCGGGTCCTGGCGGAGAGCAGCGCATTTTCGGGAGCCTATCACAGGCTGAAAGAACTGCTCTACGGAGGACGGCATTAGGTTTGTTTATTTGTATTTCTCTTCGCAGTATTTACAGCGGTAGACCTCTTTCTGGGCATCGGCCAGATAGAAGATATGGGGCAGTTCCTGCTCGATGGAAGTGATGCATCTGGGATTGTGGCAGCGGATGACATTTCTGATTTTAGAGGGCAGGGACAGCTCCTTTTTTTCCACAATTTTTCCGTTCTTGATCACGTTGATGGTGATATTATGGTCAATGAACGCCAGCACATCCAAATCCAGCATATCCAGATCGCATTCCACTTTCAGGATATCCTTTTTTCCCAGTTTATTGCTCCTGGCATTTTTGATAATGGCTACGGTGCAGTCCAGCTTGTGGAGCTGCAGATGTTCGTAGATATCCAGGCTTTTTCCGGCTTTGATGTGGTCAAGCACGAAGCCCTCTTCGATTTTTCCTACATTCAGCATGGCAATGATTCCTTTCTTGTTTCGTTTTGGTAACAGTTCAGACAGCCCCTCTCGCGAAGTCAAAATTGCGTTCTGTGCAATTTGCGTTCTGTGCAATTTGCGTTCTGTGCAATTTGCGTTCTGTGCAATTTGCGTTCTGTGCAGTTTTGCGAGACTTGCGGGCGCCAAAACGCATTCTTTTCGCGTTTTGTGTGCATTCTCGTAACAGTTCAGCGCCCTGTCTGAACTGTTACTCGTTTTGAAATAGTAATGTCAGGATAAGCGCCATCCGCACATAGACGCCGTATTTAGCCTGCTTGAAATAGGCGGCTCTTGGGTCGCTGTCCACTTCCACGGATATTTCATTGACCCTGGGGAGAGGGTGGAGAACCAGCATGTCCTTCCGGGCCAGGTGCATCTTATCGGAATTCAGAATGTAGAAATCCTTTAAACGTACATAGTCCTCTTCGTTGAAGAAGCGTTCTCTCTGTACCCTGGTCATGTAGAGCAGGTCAAGCGTGGGCATTACGTTCTCCAGACGGATTACTTCTTCATAAGCTATCCCCCGCTCTTTCAGCATATCGGTAATGTAATCGGGGACTCTCAGCTCCTCGGGGGAGATGAAGACGAAGCGGATGTCATCGTAGCGCACAAGAGCGTTGATCAGAGAGTGCACGGTGCGGCCGAACTTCAGATCGCCGCAGAGACCGATGGTAAAGCCGCCCAGTCTTCCCTTGAGGCTGCGGATGGTCAGCAGATCGGTGAGTGTCTGGGTAGGGTGCTGATGTCCGCCGTCTCCCGCGTTGATGACAGGGATGTCGGATTTCTCCGCGGCTACCATGGGCGCCCCTTCCTTGGGATGGCGCATGGCGCAGATATCCGCATAGCAGGAGATGACGCGGATGGTGTCGGATACGCTCTCGCCCTTGGAGGCGGAGGAGGAGGACGCATCGGAGAAGCCGATGACCTGACCGCCCAGCCGGGTCATGGCGGACTCAAAACTCAGCCTGGTGCGGGTGCTTGGCTCATAGAAGCAGGTGGCCAGGATTCTTCCGTCGCAGGCATGGGCGTATTTTGCCGGATTGTGTTCTATATCGTTTGCCAGGTCGAAGAGCGTATCCAGCTCTTCGGGGGTGAAATCCAGCGGACTCATTAGATGTCTCATCTTGTTTCCTCTTTTCTTCATGGAGTTTGATATGGGCTTACCCGAAAAGGAGTCGAAGAGAAAACTCTTCGACTCCCGGTTAGGATTGATAGGACAATAATTCTTCTACAGCCTTACGTTTGGGGGCAGCGGGGGATTCGGCGGGATAGCCAATGGGAATTAAAGCCACCAGTTCCCTCTCCTGGGGGATCTCCAGCAGCTTTGACGCCTCATCCTCGTCAAACAGCCCCATGATAACGGTGCCAAGTCCCTGTTCATGGGCAGCCAGGCAGAAAGCTTCACCGGCTGCGCCGGCATCGTACATCTGCCATCTGTCGCCCTTGGGCGTGGAGAAAGACCCGTCCCTCTCGTAGCCGCTGCGTCCCTTGATCATGGTGACGGCTACCACCATGGGGGCGTTGTCCATTATTTTGCCGTTGCCGGGAAAAAGGGAAGTGCACTTGGCCAGGGCGGCCTTCTTTTCTCCCTCTACGGCGATATAGCGGACGATCTGCGTGTGCTTCCAGCTGGGGGCATAGGAAGCGGTTTCCACAATACTGGCCAGCAGATCATGGGGTACGGGCTGATCTGTAAATTTGCGGATACTCCTGCGTCCTTTGATACATTCGTTTGCTGTCATCTCAGGGAACCTCCTCGTGTTATTTTCGTTATTATGATACCACGTTGCGGGCCGGGTTTCAATGGGATATTTTCAAAATGGGAATAAATTCGGTATTTGTTATACAACCTGTGGTTGAGGAGAAAACGGGCTATATAGTTGGTTGTTTTTTCGGGGCAAAATCCCTTATAATAATTATGTCATACACATAATCCAGCTGGAAAATGGCAGTAACTAATTTAAGACAGATGCGGAAACTTAATAAGGAGGTATGATTATGGCATTAGATGGATTCGGAAATCGTTTAAAGGCAATCCGCCAGGAGCGGGGCTATACCCAGAAGCAGCTGGCAGGTTTTCTGGGCGTCACGGAGCAGGCAGTATCCAAGTACGAAAGGGGAAACAGTTATCCCGACATAGAAGTTTTAAGCGGCATTGCGGAGGTGCTGGACTGCTCACTGGACTATCTGCTGCAGCATGAACCCGGGAAGCACAACCTGCCAGGCCAGGAAAACGTGTTTCGGAAGCAGGAAATCAACAGATTTCTGCTTCACGAGGTGATTATCCTGCAATTCGACGTGAAGCTGACCCCTCTTTTTATGGAGGAAGTGAAACAGGAATATCCCCACATGATACAACTGCGTCAGCAGATTGCAAAGGATTGGGGTGTGATCATTCCGCCCATTCGGCTGCGGGACCAGTCGGGTCTGGAGCCGTCTCAGTATGAAATCTGTATCAACGGCGTCTCCGTGTACAAAGAGATATGGGAGGGGACATATCCTGAGGGCCTGATTTATATGCTGGGAAAATTAAAAGAGATAATCTTTCAGAGGATAGACCAGGTGCTGAATAACCAATGTGTCTACTATATGTTGGAAAATCTCAGAGAGGAATATCCCTATGTGTTGGAGGGAATCGTTCCGGAAGTGATCTCCTATTCCAGGCTGCGTCAGGTTCTGGTTCACCTCATCAAAGACTTTGGCTATGCGGTAAATCCGCTGATTCAAATCATTCAGCTGCTGGAACAGGAGCTTGCGTTGGAACAATTTGGGTCGGAAGAGGGCATGGACAGCAGGACTCTGGCGGAGAAAGCGGCGTCTCAGCTGGACCCCGGGTTCCGGTTTGAGAATTGGACGAAATAACGGAATCAATCTGGCCGCATTGAAGCAGGACTCAAGATCATGTATCCGCATGCAGACAGGTCATACATGATCTTTTGTCCCTGGCTTCCCGCCCCCGTGTTCTATGCGCCACTGCCTGGGGGACACCTGATATACATTCTTGAAAGCCCTGGAAAAGTGCAGCTGGTTGGGATACCCCACCACATTTCCGATGTCCGCAATGGACAGCTCCGTCAGTTTCAAAAGCTCCGTGGCCTTGGTCATCCGGTAGGAGATCAGGAATTCCTGGGGCGTCTTTCCCATATTTTCATGAAATATTTTTCCGAAATAACTCCGGTTCAGCCCGCAGGCTGCAGCGATATCCTCCACGGAGATGTCGTTCTGGAAATTCTCCTCGATAAAGGCGATGGATTCTTTAATGTAGAAATCCCGCAGGCGGTTTCCCTTTCCGATCTGGGCGGAGGTGGAAGAGCGCACCAGGCCGTCCATGAACAGATAGAGATGGCCGATGAGGTGAAGGGGGGATTCCTCCCTGTTGTTGACGATATACAGCATTTCTTCCTTCATTTTTTCACAAATATCTTTATAGCGGGCTTTGTAGACGGGATTTTCCTGGCTTAAGCCTGCCATTTCCACACATTCCTTGGCCCGCAGGCCGTCAAATTCCAGCCACACGTACTCCCAGGGCAGTTCCCGGTCCGCAATGTAGGTACAAATCTGTTTGGGAAATAACAGGAAGCCCTGGCCGCTTTTGACTTGGTGGGTCAAATCAGTCCCTTTTCCGTTGTCCGCGATGAGTTTTCCGGTGCCGGACAGGCAGAAGTGGAACAGATAATGGTTTCTGGCGGCCGGGCCGAAGGAATGGGCCGGGTCACACTGCTCCCATCCAAACTGGTACAGTCCCAGGTCAACAAAATTTTCACTCGGAAATACGGAAAAAATCACTTCGCTCATCTGCGGTTCCCCCTGGTTTCTATGCATGGTTGAAAGTATTTGCCAAAAGAAGTGTATTACGAGTCCGAAAGTATTATATACCAAAATGCCGTCTGACTTCAAATAAAAATGTAAAAACCCTGCATAATGGTATAAAAATCACAAAACACTGCTATTTTCCATAGCATAAAGGTATGTTAAGATATTTTTACCAACAAAATCCAGAAAAGCAAACGGCATGCCAACAACTGGAAGGACACTTAAAATTGGAAGGAGAAAATGCCATGAAAGGAAAACGGGCAAAATATCTGGGGACGGCGCTATGCTGCGCAGCGGCGGCATTGAGCGTCCAGGGATGTGGGAACAGTTCGGCTGACGGCAAGGTAGAGATCGAGATCGTACAGTATAAACCCGAAGCTGCGAACTATTTCAAGACAGTGGAAGAGGAATTCAATGCCACCCACGACAACATCCACCTGACCATCAGCTCCCCTAACGATGCCATGACCATCCTGAAGACCAGATTTATCCGGGAGGATTATCCGGACATTATCGGAATCGGAGGAGACATCAACTATTCCTACTTTGTGGATGCGCAGATTCTGGAAAATGTGGCAGACTATGAAGGAATGAAGGACATAAACCAGGGTTATCTGGAGATTGCGGAGTCCCTGGAGCTGATTCCCACGGAGGGAACCTACATCGTACCCTATGTGGCCAACGCGGCGGGTATTCTCTACAACAGAGACATGTTTGCGGAGCACGGCTGGCAGATTCCGGAAACCTGGAGCGAAATGTTACAGCTCTGTGATGCAATCAAGGAGGAAGGCATCCTGCCCTTCTACTTCGGTTTCAAGGATATCTGGACCTGTCTGGCGCCCTGGAACGCAATGGCAGTGGAGCTGGCGCCCTCGGATACGGCAAAACAGGTGAACAGGGGCCAGACCACGTTTACCGATCAGTACAGAGAGTTGGCGGAAAAGTACATGGATCTGCTGCCCTATGGGCCGGAGGACCCCTTTGCCTACGGGTATAATGATGCCTGTACCGCTTTTGCCAGAGGGGAATCAGCCATGTATCCTATCGGAAGCTATGCCACACCCCAGATTCTCTCCGTGAATCCGGACCTGAACATTGATTCCTTTGTAATGCCTGCAGGGGACAGCAGCGAAGACAGAACCCTGAACTCCGGCATTGACCTGGGATTCTGCGTTATGGACGGCTGTGAAAATAAGGAAGCCGCCTACGAGGTGCTGAATTTCCTGTATGAGGATGAGAACATTCAGAAATACATTGATGACCAGAATGCGGTTCCCTGCAAAAACGGGGATTTCAGACTGGCTTCCATGTTGGACGGCATGTTGGAGTTCATCCAATCCGGCAATATGACCGACTACCAGGACCATTATTATCCTTCGGAAATGTCCGTGGACGCCCTGCTTCAGACCTTCCTCATTGAGAAGGATGTGAACGGCTTCCTGGAGACCTTTGACACCAACTGGCAGAGGTACAACCGGGACATCATCCGCATGGTGCAGGAGTATGAGAGCAGTCACTAAACATGATATGAAAAAATAACAGCATCTGCCGGACAGCAGTTGAGCCGCAAAGTTTCTCTCATAAGGTGTGTGTCAAAGGGGCTTTGGACAATTACCGCCTGCGGTAATTTATGCTGATCGCGCAGCGGCTAAAATTAGGAGGCATGAAAATGAAAAATGACAGGCAGAGAACTTTTTTGCTGATAACGATACCGATTCTGGCCCTGTTCGTCTGCTTCAACACCATTCCGCTGATTCGGGGCGTGGTGTACAGCTTCACGAATTTCAGGGGTTTCGGAAAATATGACTGGGTTGGTTTCCGGAATTACATTGATTTGTTTTCTGACGCCAGAGTGGGAAAATCTTACTGGTTTACCATCAAACTGGCAGTGGTGACCACCATTGTGGTAAATGTGATAAGCCTGCTTCTGGCACTTGGCTTAAACAGCAAAATCCGGGCAAAGGGATTTTTCAGAGGGGCTTATTTCCTCCCCAACATCCTGGGTTCACTGGTAGTTGGCTACATATTTAACTACTTTTTTACCTATATTATACCGGCGCTTGCGGATATGACCGGCATTAAGGCACTGGGAAGCTCTATCCTGTCCAGTCCCGGCAAGGCATGGATCGGCGTTATGATTGTCTGCGCATGGCAGGCCATTGCCATGAACACCATCATTTACATCTCGGGACTGCAGACCGTACCCGAGGATGTGTACGAAGCGGGGGGGCTTGACGGCGCCACCGGGTGGAAACAGTTTAAACTGCTGACCTTCCCCCTGATTATTCCCTTTTTCTCCATCAACATGGTGCTCAGCGTGAAGAACTTCCTGATGGTATTTGACCAGATCATGGCATTGACCAAGGGCGGCCCGGCACAGAGTACGGAATCCATTTCCTACCTGATTTACAATAACGGTATGTCCGGCGGGCAGTTCGGGTTCCAGAGCGCAAACGCAGTGGTATTCTTTATCGTGATTGTGGCAATCTCCGTTGCCCAGATGAAATTTTCCAGTTCAAAGGAGGAGCAGCTATGAAACATACATCGACAATCGGCAAGTCCAACAAAACGGTTATGATCCTGCTGATCCTTGGGCTGTCCACCATCATCTTTCCTTTGTACATGACCATTGTGATCGCCTTCAAGCAGCCCTCGGAGATGACCAACAGCATCAGCGGCATCCTGTCCCTGCCTAAGAACTGGAGCCTGGACAATTTCCGGGAAGCCATGGAAGTGACGGATTTCTGGCATTCCCTGGGGAACAGCCTGCTGATCTCCGTGACAACCATCGTACTGGCTATTGTGATTCACTCCCTGATGGGCTATGCCCTGGGGCGGAACAAGGCCCACAGCAAGTTTTACAATTTCGTCTATCTGTTTATTGTCAGCGGTATGTTTGTTCCCTTTGCCATCCTGATGATGCCCCTGGCAAAGCAGACCGCAGAGCTGCACCTGGCAAACTGGTTCGGCGTCATCCTGCTGTATGTGGTATTCTATATGCCCATGAATATTATGCTGTATTCCGGGTACCTGGTGAATATTCCCATTGCCCTGGAGGAGGCGGCCAGAGTGGACGGCGCTTCCACCTGGAGAACCTACTGGAGCATTCTCTTCCCGATTATGCGGCCCATGCATGCCACGGTGGCGGTGATTACGGCCCTGGCGGTGTGGAACGATGTGATGACGCCCTTGATCATCATGGCGGGTTCCGGTGAGAATACCCTGCCTCTGGCACAGCTGAACTTCCAGTCCCAGTTCGGTACCAACTACAATCTGGCATTTGCGTCCTATCTGCTGTCGCTGATTCCGATTCTGATCTTCTACGGAGTCTGCCAGAAACAGATTCTGAACGGCGTCACCAATGGAGCCGTGAAGTAAGATTCGGTGTTTTGGGGCCGGAAATCTTGCAGCAGGCGAGCTTGCAGCAGATTTCTGGCCTTGGTATTTTGGTATCATGCGGTTTCGTGAAGTTTCGAAAAAGCGCGGAAACGGCTTGCGCAATTCCGTGGAAAGGATTAAAATAGAAGGAAAGCGGCGATGAAGCCGCAGGCAATTCAGATAAAGGCGGTAGAGATAGCTATGGCAATTGTTTTTAGAGAGAAAAACAGAATTTTTGCATTGGAAACGGCCCATACCACCTATCAGATGAAGGTGGATGACTACGGTTTCCTTCTGCACTTATATTACGGCGGAAAGGTATCCGGGGATATGGATTATCTCCTGACCTACAGCGACAGGGGATTTTCCGGAAATCCCTATGACGCAGGGTTAGACAGGACTTACTCCATGGACGTGCTGCCCCAGGAGTATCCCGGACTGGGCATCGGGGACTTCCGCAGCAGCGCAGTGGCGGTTCGGAACGGGGACGGCTCGGAATGCTGCGATCTGCGCTATGTAAGCCATGAGGTCCGGCAGGGGAAGTATGGCCTGAAGGGGCTTCCGGCGGTGTATGCACAGGAGCAGGAGGCGCAGACTCTGGAAATTCTTCTGGAAGATCCGGTGAGCAAAGTGCAGGTGCGGCTTCTGTACGGGGTGTTGGAGAGAGAAGATATCATCACCAGGAGCGCTGTGATCCGAAACGGCGGTTCCTGTGAAATCACCGTGGAGAAAGCGGCCTCGGCCTGTCTGGATTTTGTCACGGGGGAATATGACCTGCTTGGCTTTTACGGGAGGCATGCCATGGAGCGGAATCTTCAGAGGACAAGGGTAAACCACGGTATTTTCCGCATGGGCAGCCGCAGGGGCACTTCCAGTCATCAGTACAATCCGGCGGTTATCCTGGCGCAGCCCGGGACCACAGAGGACGCGGGAGGCTGTTGGGGGATGATTTTCGTCTACAGCGGAAATTTCCTCTTTGAGGCGGAGCGGGATCAGTTTGACCAGACCAGGGTACTCATGGGACTTTCCGATGAGCTGTTCCACTATCCCCTGAATCCCGGGGAGAGCCTCATCGTGCCGGAGACGATTCTGGGCCATACGGAGGAGGGACTGGGGACATTGTCCCGGATGTTCCACCGCTGTATCCGGAATCATATCTGCCGGGGAAAATATGCCCATGAAACGCGCCCTGTGCTGCTGAACAGCTGGGAGGCTTCCTATTTTGACTTCAGCGGGGAGACCATCTGCGCCCTGGCCCGGGATGCGGCGGCTCTTGGCATGGATATGGTGGTTATGGACGACGGATGGTTCGGAAAGCGGGACGATGACAACAGCGGCCTGGGAGACTGGACCGTGAACGAGGAAAAACTGGGCTGCACACTGGGGGAGATGATCGGCAGAATCAATGCCCTGGGGGTGAAGTTCGGTATCTGGGTGGAGCCGGAGATGGTATCCGAGGACAGCGAGCTGTACCGGGCCCATCCGGACTGGGCGCTGCGTATTCCGGGCAGAGGGCCGGTTCGGGGCAGGAATCAGCTGGTGTTGGATTTTTCCCGGCAGGACGTGAAGGAATATATCTTTGACCGTATATGCGCCGTGCTGGACCAGGGGAATATCGAGTATGTGAAATGGGATATGAACCGCAGCATTACGGATGTGTATTCCGGGGAGAACTGCCAGGGCAGGGTCCTGTATGACTACATGGCGGGTGTCTATGATTTTCTGGAAAGGCTCACATCCAGATATCCCCATATCCTCATTGAGGGCTGCAGCGGAGGCGGCGGGCGCTTTGACGCGGGGATGCTGTATTATACGCCCCAGATCTGGTGCAGTGACAATACGGATGCGGCGGACAGGCTGCGGATTCAGTACGGGACATCCTTCTTTTATCCGGTCAGCGCGGTGGGCTCCCATGTGTCCGCGGTGCCGAACCACCAGACCGGGCGCATAACCAGCCTTCACACCAGAGGGGTGGTGGCCATGGCCGGGACTTTCGGTTATGAGCTTGATCCCGGGAAGCTGACGGAGGAGGAGAAGGCGGAAATCCGGGAGCAGGTAAAGGCGTATAAAAGGGCTGCGTCCCTGATTCAGACAGGAGATTACTACCGGCTCTCCGATCCCTTCCGGGATACCTGCGCAGCCTGGGCTTTTGTGTCGGAAAACCGGGACAGAGTGCTGTTAAATGCGGTGATGACGGAAATTCACGGGAACATGCCTGTAAGCTATGTGCGGCTGAAGGGTCTGGAGCCGGAGACTTTGTACCGGGATACGAAAACCGGCGAAACTTATTATGGTTCCGCGCTGATGCGGGCAGGGCTGCCCATTCCCGGAGGGATGGGAGAGTACCGGGCTTATCAGGCGGAGCTGGAGGCTGTCAAGGGAGTCCGGACATGATCATGGGTCTGCTTTCATTCTGAAGATGCACTTTTTCCGGGAGAAAAGTGCATCTTTTCCATGTTGAAGGAAAGGGGAAAAATGTCTATAATAAATAAAACGTTAAACAGGAGGGCGGAACATGGCAGAGATGGATTATAGAAGAGAGATCAATGAGGCATTGTTGGCCGGGAGAGAAGCGCTGCGGTATCTGAACGAGGCGGCAGATTGTCTGAACAGTGCAGGGAATTGGGGAATCGTGGATCTGTTGGGAGGAGGACTCCTGACTACATTTATCAAGCGGTCCAAGATGAAGGATGCGGATGAGCTGGTACAGCAGGCCAGAAGCGCCTTGAAACGGTTTCAAAAGGAACTGACGGATGTGGAAAATATTCCGGAATTCCGGATCGAAACGGGAGATTTTCTGACATTTGCGGATTACTTTTTTGACGGCATCGTGGCGGACTGGCTGGTGCAGTCCAGGATAAACGATTCCAGAAGACAGGTGGAAAATGCCATTATAAAGGTGAATTATATCATGGAGCAGCTTGAGAAGATGTGAGAGGGAAACGTATATGAGAACGCTGTCCTGCATGACTTACCATTGGAATAACGGTGTTTATACTTTTTTTATAAAATAGTATATTGCAATATATAATAGCATGTGATAAGATAAACTCGTCAAAGAACAGTACTGAGGAACTGCAATACAGTCGGAAACCCCAAAAAGAAAGAAGCTCAGGGACTGAGGAGAACGGATGGGGAAGGGCAGTACACAGTTCCCGGTTTCAGGGAAGGAGGTCACACATGAATACACAATTTAAGAAAGGCGCGCTGGAGCTCTGCGTGCTTTCCCAGCTTGTGTGGGGGGATAAATACGGATATGAGCTGACGGAAAGGATATCCGTGGAGATGTCCATTGCCAGCGGCACGCTGTATCCTATTTTGAGGAAACTGAAGGAAGATGATTATGTGACGACGTATCTGGTGGAATCGGAGTCCGGTCCGGCCAGGAAGTATTACAAGCTTACGGACAAGGGAAAGCGGTACCAGACAACGGTCAGGCGGGAGTGGGACGCGTTTACGAAAGCCGTGAATCGTCTGCTGAGAGAATATGAGGGCGATACCGAAAGGACGGAAGAAGGACAAGATCAAGAACAGGAGGGATGATGCCATGACAAAGCAAGAATATATGGCGCTGCTGCAGGGGCGGCTGGAGAGTTTCGGAAAGGGGCTGCAGGAAGAGATTCTGGAGGATTACAGACAGCATTTTGCCGAGGGAGAAAAGCAGGGCAAAACGGAGGCGGAGATCATCGAGGAGCTGGGAAACATCGAGGAGATGATACGGGAGCTGTCAGAGGAAGATTTGTCGGGAGAATTTGTCCGCGGAAATATGCCCCAGGGAGACGCAGCGGGTCAGGAACTGCAGGAGACGGCGTCCGGGGAGGATTCCGATTCAGGGAAGACCTGGACCAGAAGGAGCTTTGCCTATTCCGGATACTATAAGTCAGTGGTGCTGGAGGGAAAATCGGCAAACGTGGAAGTGAGCAGGTCAGAGGACGACAGGATTCATGTGGAGTACGAGGCGAACGGCGTGAGCAGTCAGCTGAACTATGAGTACTACCAATACGAGGAGGACGGCACCTTTTACGCGGGGGTAAAACGCAGGAAAGGGGCAAAGGACGACGATGAGGAAAAGATGGTAAAGGTAACCCTGTTCGGAAGAACGATTATCTCCTACGGCAGCGTGGGGAGCTTCAGCAGCGGGGCGACGAATATCAGACTCACGGTGAAGATTCCCAAGGGAATGCCGAAGCTGTCGGCCAAGGTGGGCAGCGGTGAAGTCGACATTTCCGGGCTTGAGCTGGAGAGCCTGGAAGGAACCAGCGGAAGCGGCAATGTGAAGATCAGCGAGGTGGTTGCGGACAGGATGAAAGCGCATACGGGCAGCGGCAATATTGTGACCGGGCATGTGGAGTTCATCTCCGGCTGCTTTGAGACCGGAAGCGGAAATGTGAAAGCGGAAGGCGTCAAGGGCAGAGATATGAGATGCGGTACCGGAAGCGGGAATATCAAGGCAGACGCGGCGGTGGCTGAATATCATTTGTCTACCGGAAGCGGCAATATCAAGATCCGGGCTGTGGGAGCTGCGGAAAGGATTGATATGTCCACCGGAAGCGGCGGCATCAAGCTGGAGCTTGCGGATGCAAAGGGCATGCAGGCAACGGTGAGGAGCGGTTCCGGAAGCGTGCACATCGATTGGGCAGGAGAAGAGCATCAGAGGGTCAAGAACGGGACATACGCTTACGGCAACAGCGCATGCAAGGTGAGAGCCGAGACAGGAAGCGGGAGTGTGAAGATTTCCGGCAGGGGATAAATCGCTGCCGGTCACGGGAAGTGTAACAGTTCAGACAGGGCGCTGAACTGTTACCGGGAAGTTTCACAAGGTGTTTTCGCGGATATTTTGGGCGCGGGAGGTTTTCCCCGGAGAGTTTTTCCGGGGAAAGTCTGTTCCGCGGTTTTTTATGCGCAGGCCCGTGCAGCCGTGAACCAATGTCATTTAGTTAAATAAGTTATAGGTAACGATGGCTCCTTTATCCTTTTTTAATTAACACTTTCTTCCCGCAAAAAGCAAAACCATAGTTGTAAATATTCTCTTTAGAAATTCCCTTTTCTATCAGTACAGTTTCATATTCCTTTTCTTTTATCTGTTTCAATGCTGCATCTACCGTATCAGAAAGCTCCTTTTCTTCTGCTTTATCTTGTACCTTAAATTCCATAATTATCCCAACATCTTCCGGTCTTCTCGGTTCCAGCATCACATCGTAACGCCCAAAACCACTTTCCCGATTAGAAGTCAATACATACCGAGCCGCAAGTTCTACCATCAGTCCCAGTACAAAGCCATGATAAAATCGTTCAGGGGCTTCTTCCGAAGGACTTTTTCCGGTATCAAAATAGCTGAAGGTTGCCAGTGCCACCTTATTCATGTATACATTCATACCCTTTACATCATTGAGCAGTAATGCTTTGATAAAATCATTATAACCTCTTGCAGAACGGTTGAACCATTTTCTAATCATCTGACGAAACATTGCCCCTACTTCAAAATTGGTCAGTTCCAGTTCATATTCCTGCTTCCATTCTCCAAAATCTGTCGCATAAGTATTTATATGTTTTACTTTTAAATAACCACTGGCAAGCAGTAAACTCCAGATTGCTGACTCATCTTCATCTAATTGATCATAAACAATTTGTTCATCTAATTCCACAATAATTGTCTTTCCCTGCAAAAGAACCTCAAAGTTTTCTTTTACATTCCGGCTTCCTTCCCGAATCAGCTTTCCTGCAAGACTATTTGAACTGGAATTTGCCCAATAGGTTCCTATCTGCCTTTTATCCAGATAATTTAAGATTGACCACGGATTATAAATATCCTTTTGTTTTCCAAAGGAAAACCCATCATACCATGTTTTTACTTCGTGCTTTTTTAAGGATAATCCATATTCATCTAAAACAGCAAATACCTCCTCTTCTGTAAAGCCAAAGCAATCCATATATTTTTCCGATGTTGTGGTAATCACTTGTAAATTATTTAGATCTGAAAATATGGATTCTTTACTTACCCTGGTAATGCCTGTCATGATTGCCCGTTCAAGGTAAGGATTTGTCTTAAATGTTGCATTAAACAAACTTCTGGTAAAAGAAACAAGTTCATTCCAATAGCCATTCACATAGGCTTCCTGCATTGGCGTATCATATTCGTCTAACAAAATAATTACCTTTTTCTTATAATAACGCGATAAATAATCAGATAATGCCTTTAACGAATAAGAAGCTTCATTGTCTTCCATATCGACAGAAATATTCAAAAAGTCTTTTTTTTCACTTTCATTCAACAAATCATTTTCTAACAAAAAATTATATTTATTATATAATGCTTTAATAATACGACAAATTTTCTTTTTTGTCTGTATATATGTGATTTCTTTTACATCAGCAAAACTAATAAAAAGAAGCGGATAAGTTCCCTGAAGCTTTCTATATTTCTCATCTTCCCATATCGCAAGCCCACGAAACAAAGCTTCCTGGCCTGCATACTGAACAGAAAAGAACTTTTCCAGCATACTCATATTCAGAGTCTTTCCAAAACGCCGGGGACGGGTTATTAATGTCACATCATCCTCACTTTCCCACCATTCCCGAATAAATTTTGTTTTATCTATATAGAAAGCATTTTCTTTTCGCACCTTTTCAAAATCCTGCTTCCCTATTCCCAATGTTCTTGCCATATTCCCATATCCCTTCTGCCATTTCTGCACCCTTTTCTGTAAAAAGCAACATCCTTACTGTTAGTATAACGAATAAACACGTATAATACAAATACTTCTTTATGATAATTTTCTTTTTTTCTATTCACTTACAACAAAAAAGAATGACATTGGCTGTGAACAGTAACCACAGCAATACAAATTCCGGTTGTCTTGATCATAGGTTCTTGCGGAATCCGGCCCAAGCGATTATAATGATAGCAGCGGCCAAGCCGTGCCATTAAAAGTGTCCGGACATTCGATTTGTCCGGCGGAAGGAGCAGGTATGGGAATAAGAATAGGAATTTTAGGTTACGGTAATCTGGGACGGGGAGTGGAATGCGCCCTTCGCCAGAATCCGGATATGGAGCTGAAGGCGGTTTTTACCAGAAGGAACCCCGGAGAGGTATCCATTCTGACGAAAACGGCAAAGGTTTGTTCTGTGAGCGAGGCAAAGGCGTGGAGGGGAGATCTGGATGTCCTGATTCTGTGCGGAGGCAGCGCGACGGATCTTCCGGTTCAGACACCGGAGTATGCGGAGTTTTTCAATGTGGTGGACAGTTTTGACACGCACGCCAGGATTCCGGAACATTTCGCAAGGGTGAATGATGCGGCTCAGCGGGGAGGAAACACAGCCGTTATCTCCGTGGGATGGGATCCGGGCATGTTTTCGCTGAACAGGATGTACGCCAATGCCATTCTGCCGGAGGGCAGGGATTATACCTTCTGGGGCCGTGGGGTGAGCCAGGGGCATTCCGATGCTGTTCGGCGGATTGCAGGGGTAAAGGATGCCAAACAGTACACCATTCCGGTGGAGAGCGCTCTGGAAGCAGTGCGGGCAGGCGGAAATCCGGAGCTGACCGTACGCCAGAAGCACACCAGAGAATGCTTTGTGGTGGCTGAGGAGGGAGCGGATAAGGCGGCAATTGAGAACGAAATTAAGACTATGCCGAATTATTTTGCCGATTATGACACGACGGTGCATTTTATCAGCCAGGAAGAACTGGACAGAGATCACGGCAGTATACCCCATGGCGGTTTGGTGCTGCGCAGCGGCTCCACAGGCTGGGAGGGGGAGAACCGTCATCTCATCGAGTACAGCCTGAAGCTGGATTCCAATCCGGAGTTTACAGCCAGCGTGATCGTGGCCTATGCCAGGGCGGCCTGGAGGCTTTCGCAGGAGGGAGCGTCCGGGTGCAAGACGGTCTTCGACATCGCGCCGGCGTATTTGAGCGCCAGGAGCGGAGAGGAACTCAGGGCATCCATGCTGTGAGCGGACGCAGGAGATCGATCGGGCGGCGCATTGGGAATGGGTTCTGAATAAAGGAGCGGCAGGCAGACGGGGGGACGTGATGAAGAAAGAAGAAGGACGAAAAAACGGGAAAAAGGGCAGAACCGCAGCGGCGGTGAATCCGGGGGAAATGCCCGGGGGACAGGGGCGCATGGCCAATCTGGAGCTGCTGCGCTGCGTGGCAATGCTGATGGTGGTTGCGCTGCACTATCTGGGAAAGGGGAATCTGCTGGCAGATTTGACAGGGGAGATGAATCTTCCCCGGATGACAGCCTGGCTGCTGGAAAGTTTCTGCATTGTGGCAGTGAACGTATATATGTTCATCAGCGGCTATTTTCTGTGTATGTCCTCCTTTAAGCCGAGCCGTCTGCTGGGGTTGTTGGGGCAGGTGTGGTTTTATTCCGTGGTTTTCGGTCTGACGGGAGCGGTGTTCGGGGTGATGAGAGGAACGGATTTCGACATCCATTACCTGCTTACGCTCCTGTTCCCCGTGTCCATGGGACATTACTGGTTTATGACTGCCTATGTGTTTTTCTATCTGCTTCTGCCCCTTGCGGGAACGGCGGTGAAAGGAATGTCCAGGGAGCAGATGCAGGTAGTTCTGGGGGCGGTTTTATTCACCTTCTGTGTGCTGAAGAGTATTTTTCCCGTGCGGTTTGAGATGGACGGACAGGGGTATGACTGTCTGTGGTATCTGTGTGTTTTTTTGGCGGCTGCCTATGTGCGGCGGTTCGGAAGCGTTTTTCTGGAGAGATGGGGGCTTGCTTTGTATCTGGGCTGCTGCGTGCTGATTTTCGCCGGCACTTTTGCGCTGCGGGGCATTTATTTAAAAACGGGCAGCTTGGGGACAATGATGAAAATGTGCATGGAGTACAATCATCTTCTGCCCTTTCTGGCCTCGGCAGGATTGTTCGGCGCTTTCCGCAGGATAAAAATCAGGGAAAGTGCGGCCAAATGGATTAACCGGACAGCCTCCTGCACCCTTGGGGTATATCTGCTTCACGAAAATATCGGGCTGCGCTATGCCTGGCAGGAATGGTTCGGCGCGGGACGGGCTGTCGGGGCTATGGAGACAGGCAGCGCGGCAGGGGCGGTAAGTGTGCTGTTCTGGACGGGAATTGGGACGGCAGGCGTATTTGCCTGCGGTATTCTGACGGAAGCGGCAAGGCGTTACGGGGCCTGTCTTCTGGGGCGGCTGTGCGGGCGGTTCGGGATTTTCCGCAGGCTGAGGGCTGGAATTGCCGGGTTGGACAGACTGTTTGCCGGAGGGAACAGGGCGGCTGTTCCCGGAAAGTAAAGGTTGACTTTTCTGGTCAAACAAGGGACGGGAAGAGGATGAAAAAGGAGCGGAAAACGGATGGAAAAGGAGAAGAGGAAGCGTCAGGGCAATTTGCTGGAGAACCTTTTTATCGTGGTGCTGGCATTCTACCCGCTGCGGCATATTGCCTGGGGACTGGATCTTTGGGATACGGGATATAATTACGCGAATTTTCAGTATATGGGAACGAGGCATATGGATCCCATGTGGCTGTTCTCCACTTATCTGGCAAATGTGACCGGGAACTTTCTGACCGGTCTGCCTAATGGGGATTCTCTGAGGGGCATGAACCTGTACACAGGACTTTTTGTCAGCGGCCTTGCTCTGGCGGGATATTTTTTCTGTACCAGGAAGCTGCGGATGCCGAGAGGAATAGTTTTTCTGGGGGAGATGACAGCCGTGAGTCTCTGCTGGTGTCCAACAGCGGTTTTGTACAATTACCTGACCTATGCGCTGTTCCTGGCCTCGGTTATTCTGCTGTACCTGGGGCTTTTGGGGGAGAAGAGGGGATACATGGTCCTGGCGGGGGCTTTGCTGGGGACGAATGTGCTGGTGCGATTCTCCAATCTGCCGGAGATGGCCATGATTGCGGCGGTATGGGCCTATGACTTTATTCTGTGGCGGGAGGAGTCCCGGAAAGAGGTTTCCTCCGGCACAGAGGGGGGAGGAAAAAAGAAGGCGGGAAAAAAGGAGGGGTATTGGCACAGAACCCTGCGCCACACCCTCTGGTGTCTGGCCGGATATGTGGCGGCCCTGGTTTTCCTGCTGAGCTTAATTCATATCAAATACGGAATCGACGAATATATCACAGGAATAGGCAGACTGTTTGCCATGACGGAAAATGCACAGGACTATAAGGCATCCTCCATGATTATGGGGATTCTGCGGCATTATGTGGAAAATCTGTACTGGGCGGCGCGGATAGCCGTGATCGCCGCAGGCGGCATGGCGCTGTTTGCCGGGGCTGGCTGGCTGGAAGCATTGCTTGCCGGGACTGCGGGGAAGGATAAGCCGAAGGGGGGCGGAACAGCCGGAAAGGGCGGCGGTACGTTCCGGGATGAGGCAGCAGGACGCGGCGTTCCGGCTCTTCGCCTTGGTGTCCGGATTCTGTGGACAGGGGTTTGCGCCGCCATGATCTGGTGGCTGTATAAGAGGGGGTTTTGTTCCCTCTTGTTCTACAGCTATGATCCCATCTGGCGTCCGGGGCCTTTGTTTTTGATGCTGACCATGCTTATCGGAGTTATCCGCATCTTCCACAGAAACAGTTCCCGGGAGGAAAAGCTGATCAGCGGTCTGGTGATCCTGACGGTTCTGGTGACGCCCATGGGGAGCAATAACGGTATCCTGCCCAGCCTGAACAATCTTTTTCTGGCTGCGCCCTACACGCTTTGGGAGAGCTGGCGGTTTCTGCGCCTGGGAGAGCGGAAAATAAAGGGCGGAATCCTGCTTTCCGCTTTTCCGCTGAAGGGAATATTGACGGCTTTCCTGGCGCTGTGCCTTTTTCAGTTCGGCGCTTTCGGCGCGGGTTTTGCCTTTGCGGAAGCCACAGGAATACGGAATGCCACCGATTATGTATACAATAATCCGGTTCTTAAAAATGTAAAAATGAGTCCGGAAAAGGCCGAATGGATGAGGTCTCTCAGCGAATATGTGATGGATGAGGAACTGCAGGGGAGAGAGGTTATTCTGTACGGATGGATTCCGGCCCTCTCGTATTATCTTCAGATGCCGCCGGCTTTTAATTCCTGGAGCGATCTGGACTCCTATAGATTCGAGGTTATGGAGGAGGCTCTGGGCGCCCTGGAGGAGCGGATGCGTAAAAATTCCGCGGAAAGGCCGGTGATTATTCTGGAGGATGAATATGCTCTCCGGGCTGCAGCGTATATGGGTGATCAGGAGGCGGCGGGTTCGGCGGAAAAAGGGCAGACGGAAGCGGAACAAAAGTGGGACATTCTGCTGGACTTCATGAGACGTTTTGGTTACACAAAGGGATTCAGAAACGAGAAATTTGCCGTATATCGGTAGCAGCCCGCAACCGTTCAGACAGGGTACGGAACTGTTGCGTATTGCCGGAACCCGGGGCGTGCATCTGCCAGGCGACGGTTCAGAGCGCCTGAAAGGAGAGAAGGAAAGGGCCTGCAGCTACAGAAGCTGCAGACCTTTTTTTTCGGCTTCGGTCATGACCTCTTCCGGCCACAGGGAACACTGTACTTCTCCGATGTGAGCCTTGCGCAGGAAGAACATACAGATGCGGGACTGGCCGATGCCGCCGCCGATGGTGAAGGGGACTTCCTCACGGATGACGGCCTGGTGGAAGGGAAGTTCGGCCCGCTCCGTGCATCCTGCCTTCTCCAGCTGGGAGAGCAGAGCCTCCTTATCCACCCGGATACCCATGCTGGAAAGTTCCAGCGCTATGTCCAGTACGGGGTAGTAGACGATAATGTCCGCATTCAGCGCCCAGTCGTCGTAATCCGGCGCGCGGCCGTCATGGGGCATGCCGTTTTTCAGGACATCGCCGATCTGCATGAGGCAGACGGCGCCTTTGGCCTTTGCAATGCGGTATTCCCGTTCCTTCGGGGTGCAGTCGGGGTACATTTCTTCCAGCTCGCCTGTGGTGATGAAGAAAATGTCATGGGGAAGGATTTCTTCTATATAATCGTAGCGGATGGACATGTATTTTTCCGTCTTACGCAATACCTTGTACACCGTGCGGACCGTATCCTTCAGGGTTTCCAGGTTACGCTGCTGTCTGGTGATAATCTTCTCCCAGTCCCACTGATCAACGTAAATGGAATGGATATTGTCTGCTTCCTCGTCCCTGCGGATGGCGCTCATGTCCGTATAAAGTCCTTCGCCTGCGGAAAAGCCGTATTTTTTCAGGGCGTAACGTTTCCATTTTGCCAGGGAGTGGACGATTTCCGCTTCCCTGCCGTCCTGGTGCCTGATATCAAAGGCTACAGGCCGTTCCACGCCGTTCAGATTATCATTCAGGCCGGACTTGGGATCTACCATCAGCGGGGCGGAAACACGCAGCAGATGCAGTCGTTCGGCCAGAAGCGTCTGGAAGAAATCCTTAACGGTCTTGATGGCTGCCTGGGTGTCGTACAGGCCCAGGGCGGATTGGTAGTTGTCCGGAATTGTAATTCTTGGCATATTTGTGTTCCTTTCTCTATTCTCTTTACGGATACTCTAGCACAGCCCTGTGTTTTTTTCAATCAAAAAATGAAAAAGCCTTGCAATTACAGAACATATGTGCTATTCTGTATAAGAACACACGTTCTAAATCAGGGAGAGGAGAGGCATATCAAAGTGGAGTATTTGATAACCGGGCAGGAGATGGCTCTGGAGGATAAGCTGCAGGTGCTGACAGATGCGGCCAAGTATGATGTGGCCTGTACCTCCAGCGGCGTGGAGAGAAAGGGGAACGGGAAGAGCATAGGCAATTGTGTGGCGGCCGGCATCTGCCATAGTTTCTCCGGCGACGGAAGATGCATTGCCCTGCTGAAGATACTGCTCACCAATGAATGTATATACGATTGCAAATACTGCCGCAACCGGAATTCCAACGATATTCCCAGGGCGACTTTTACACCGGAGGAAATCTGCACGCTGACCATGGAATTTTACCGCAGAAATTATATAGAAGGCCTGTTTCTGAGTTCAGGCATTATCCGGAATCCCACGTTTACCATGGAGCTGATCTGGCGTACAATATGGCTTCTGCGGAACAAGTACCGATTTAACGGTTATGTCCATGTGAAGGCTATTCCGGGGGCTGCTCCGGAGGTGATTGAACGGGCGGGCTATCTGGCGGACAGAATGAGCGTGAATCTGGAACTGCCCACGGCCGAGGGTCTGCGGACGCTTGCGCCGAATAAGCACCGGAAGAGTATTCTGACACCCATGCGGCAGATTCAGGACGGTATCCGGATGAACCGAAACGATTTGGTGCTGTACAGGAATGCGCCGAAATTCGTGGCCGGAGGTCAGTCTACACAGATGATTATCGGCGCCACTCCGGAGAGTGATTACCAGATTATCAATGTGGCGGAGGGACTGTATCGGAAGTTCGGACTGAAGAGGGTATTTTATTCCGCTTTTGTGAATGTCACCGAAGATAAGGCATTGCCGGCTTTGCCGGGCGGGCCGCCCCTGCTGCGGGAGCACAGGCTCTATCAGGCCGACTGGCTGCTGCGGTTCTACGGTTTTCGGGCGGAGGAGCTGCTGGACGAAAGAAGGCCCTTCTTCAATGTAATGCTGGACCCGAAGGAGGACTGGGCAGTGCGGCATCTGGAATATTTCCCTGTGGAGATCAATCGCGCGCCTTTGGAACAGCTGCTGCGCATACCCGGAGTGGGGGTAAAAAGCGCAGGAAGAATCGTGGCGGCCCGCAGAAGCGGTAATTTGACTTTTCAGGATCTGAAAAAGATCGGCGTTGTGCTGAAGAGGGCGCTGTACTTTATTACCTGCGGCGGCAGGATGATGTATCCGGTAAAGCTGGAGGAGGATTATCTTGTGCGTCAGCTTACGGATTCGGCGGAGCGGGTGAAGTTTGGAAGTGACGGCATGAGTTATCGACAGCTGTCGCTGTTCGACGACGGGGAGTTTACGCGTCCGGTGTCCCCGGCGGAGCAGCGTCAGGCGGCATTGGGACAGCTGTAGCCCGCGGGATGGACAAGGCGTCTGCGGGCCGCGTTTCGTGAGGACAGGCGGAGGGAAGAGGATGATTGTATATAGATGTGAAGATACGGCGGAGAGCGTTTTTACCGCTATATATCAGGCCTATGAGGAGAAGCGCGATCACAGGGAGACGTATTTGAGCCTTACAGACGATCCGATGCTGTTTGCGGAGGATATTGAGGTGAGGGCGGACCCGGTGAAGAGCAGGAAGGTGATCAATACGCTGAACCGGCGATTCGGCGGGGAGAACAGCCTTCAGCTGAGTATGGCGCTGGCCTCGGAAGAGGCGGACAAGGCCCAGGCGGTTTATCGGACGGTGGCTGCCGGGTTGGCCGGGAACTGCCGGCCCGGGCATCTTTTTGACAATCTGGCGGACGACTATATTCACAGGGCATTTGCACTGGCCAGGGGAGTGTCCACGGAGACAGGCCATCAGAAGCAGTTTCTGCGGTTTCAGGAATTGGAAAACAAGGTATTGTATTCCTGCATAGGGCCGAAAAATGACGTGCTTGTCTTTTTAATGCCGCACTTTGCGGACAGGCTGCCCATAGAGAATTTCATGATTTATGACGAGAAGCGAAATCTGTTCGGGATACATCCCGCCGGAGGGAGCTGGTACCTGCTTCGGGGGGAGGAAGCGGACCGGCCCTCGGGGATTGTGTACTCGGAAGATGAGATACGTTATCAGGAGCTGTTCCGACAGTTCTGTCATACCATAGCCATCCGGGAGAGGAAGAATCCAAAGCTGCAGCAGAGTATGCTTCCGCTGCGTTTCCGCAAGTATATGGTGGAGTTTTGCTGAAAATACTTTATGTAAAATTTGCAAAACAATGCTTTATTTTTCCGGCTTTTTGTCGATAATACAAATGTGCGTAGAGAAAAAGCGAGGAAGGCAGGCAGCTGCCTGTCCCTGAAAGGAAGGTTGGAAATGGTTAGAACGATTCATTTGACCCCGGATGAAGTGCAGCATTTTGTAAACGTGGCTTCCAAATGTGATTTTGACATTGACATTTCCTATAACAGATACATTGTCGATGCGAAATCTTTTCTGGGCGTGTACGGACTGGATTTCCACAGGCCGCTGAAAGTATCCTACAACGGCTACAACAGCGATTTTGAGGAACTGCTGCAAAGGCTTGCAGAGGCGAGCTGAATGCGCCGGGAGGCGGTGACCGGCCCGGGACCGGCCGGGGCTTTCACTTGGAAGATGCGTGAATACATCCGGCGGCAGTAACGTAACCCGCAGCAGTTCAGACAGGGCACTGAAGTGTTATCGTAACCCAGACAAAACTCCCCATGTGAGACAGGATAGGCTATCTCAATGGGGAGTTTTGTGTTCAGGGACGGCGCCGTCTGCGAAGGGCGCGGGCGGATAGAGACGTGAGACAGAAGGGAACAGGGAAAGGAAACCTGACGTGAAAATAATTGAGAATGCGGGGACGGAGCCGGAATCAGGCAGACCCTTTGGAGAGATTCACATTTCTGTGAGAGGTTTGGTGGAATTCATTCTGCGTCATGGAGATATTGACAATCGGCATAAGGCGTCGCCGGACAATGCCATGCAGGAGGGCGGTCGGATCCATCGGAAAATACAGCGCAGGATGGGGGCGGAATACCGGGCGGAAGTGCCGTTGTCATGCAGGATAGCCAGGGAAGAGTATATTCTGGTGGTGGAAGGGCGGGCGGACGGTATTATCAGCAAAGAAGGACGGGTCACGATAGACGAAATCAAGGGGACCTACCGGGAGCTGGCCAGGATGAGGAGTCCGGGGCTTTTGCACATGGCCCAGGCCAAATGCTATGCCTATATGTACGGGGCAGGACAGCAGATGAAGGAGATCGGCGTGCGCATCACCTACTGCAACATGACCACAGAGGAAATAAGATACTTTCATGAGGATTATCCCTTTGGGGAGCTGGAGGCCTGGTTTGGGGAGCTGACGGCAGAGTATCTGAAATGGGCGGATTATTCCTGGCAGTGGAGGCGCATACGTCAGGACTCCATTCTGCGGCTGCAGTTTCCCTACCCCTACAGAGAGGGGCAGCGGGAGCTTGTGGCCAATGTATATCGGACGATATATCACGGGAGAAAGCTTTTCCTGGAAGCGCCCACAGGGGTAGGAAAGACCATTTCCACGATTTATCCCTCTGTTCAGGCTATGGGAAAGGGAATGGGAGAGAAGCTGTTTTATCTGACGGCAAAGACCATTACCCGAACCGTAGCCGACGATACGCTGAATCTGCTCAGGGAAAAAGGGCTGTGTCTGAAGAGCATAATTCTCACGGCAAAGGAAAAAATATGCTTTATGAAGGAGACGGAATGTAATCCGGAGTTCTGTCCTTACGCAAGAGGACATTATGACAGGGTCAACGGAGCGGTGTTTGACCTGCTGACCTCCCAGGAGAGCTTCAGCCGGGAGATAATCGAGGAATATGCGGACAGGCACAAGGTGTGTCCTTTTGAAATGTGTCTGGATGTAAGTTTGTTTGCGGATGCCATAATCTGTGATTACAATTATCTCTTTGATCCCCATGTGTATTTAAAACGATTCTTTGCGGACGGTTCCCAGGGAAATTATCTCTTTCTGATCGATGAGGCTCATAATCTTTTGGAGAGGGGAAGGGAGATGTACAGCGCCGTATTATGGAAGGAAACGTTTCTGGAACTGCGCAGAGAAATTAAAAAGACAATTGTGTCAGAAAGAGGGAAAAGCCTTAAAAAGAAAGAACTTTCCGGACAGATGACAATAAAAATGACACAAGAGTTGACGGTTGTGTCGGAAAGCGGAACCCAGGGGGATGGGAGGGGAAAAACGGCCGGAGGAAGAAGTGTTCTGGTGAGGCAGGGATACGGGGACAGGCTGATGTATCATCTGGACAGATGCAATCATGAATTGCTGGCGCTGAAGCGGGAGTGCGAGCGATGCCGCATTGTGGAGGACACAGATGCTTTTATGCGGAATCTGGAGATGCTGCATGGGGTTTTGGAAGACTATTTCTCCGAGCAGGAGGAGGAAAAGCCACCGGCGGCAGACCTGCTGCTGGAGTTTTATTTTGACGTCAGGCATTTTCTGCTGATTCATGATCTGGTGGATCAAAATTATGTGAAGTATACAAGGCTGTTCGACGACGGAAGCTTTATGCTGAAGCTGTTTTGTGTAAATCCCAGAGAGAATCTGAAAAACTGTATGATGCGGGGGCGCAGCGCCATACTGTTTTCGGCGACGCTTCTGCCTATACAATATTACAAGAAGCTTTTGGGCGGGGACAGCGAGGACTATGAGGTTTATGCTCAGTCCGTGTTCAGCCCGGCCAGGCGGGCGCTGCTGATTGCGGATGATGTGACCAGCAAGTATGCCCGGCGTTCCGGGGAGGAGTATGACAGGATCGCCCTCTATATAGAGGAGATAGTCAGGAATCGTCACGGCAACTACCTGGTGTTCTTTCCCTCTTATTCGTTTATGGACACTGTTTACAGAAGGTATGCGGAAAACTTTCAGGACAGGGAATGCATTCTTCAGAAAGAAACCATGTCGGAGGAGGAGCGGGAGGCCTTTCTGGACAGATTTAGGAGTCCGCAGAACGCAGATGTGATTCTGATCGGATTCTGCGTGCTGGGAGGCATTTTCAGCGAGGGGATCGATCTGAAGAAAGACAGGCTCATCGGAGCTGTGGTGGTGGGAACGGGGCTGCCCCAGGTATCCGAGGAGAAAGAGATTCTTAAGGCGTATTTCGACGAAAACGGAGAGAACGGTTTTGACTATGCATTCCGCTATCCGGGCATGAACAAAGTGCTGCAGGCGGCAGGCCGGGTTATCCGCACCGTGGAGGATGTAGGCGTCATTGCGCTGCTGGATGAGCGGTTCCTGCAGTTTTCCTACCGGAGACTGTTTCCCCGGGAGTGGGAGAGCTTTGAGACCGTCTCGGTCAATACAGTGGCAAAGCGGGTGGAGAGGTTCTGGGACGAATGGCTGTAGAGAAAAACAGGGGAATGTTTATGTTGCTGTTCACAGGTGCCTGCTGCTGTGAATAACGGTTTATTCAAAAATCCATAAAAGAATTTTGGAAAATATGGAAATGACATTTGATCTGTGATAAAATGACAGATGTGTTGATGTGGATAACTCTGTGGATTTTGTGGATTTCCTGGAGATAGATATCCCCAAAAATGACATATGAATCAAGTTATCCACAAAAACACCCAAAAATCTGCGAAAACGGTACTGGTCTGGTCAATCATTGGGGATAAGCAGGCCTGAATCGATTGGGGCGGAAGACAAAATAAGGAGGAAACAAAGATGTGGGCATATGAAAGCGTGTTTTATCAGATCTACCCGCTGGGATTCTGCGGAGCGCCTTTCGAGAATGACGGTGTGCTGGAGCACCGTATTCAGAAGGTGAAGGACTGGATTCCGCACATGAAATCTCTGGGAGTCAATGCGGTATACTTTTCACCGCTGTTTGAATCGGATACTCATGGGTACAATACACGGGACTACAGAAAAGTGGATGTCCGTCTGGGAACCAATGAGGATTTTAAAGAGGTGTGCGACGCTCTCCACGAAAACGGCATCCGGGTGGTTCTGGACGGTGTGTTCAACCATGTGGGCAGGGGGTTCGGTCCCTTTTTGGATGTGATTCGCAACAGGCAGAGCTCGCCCTATGTGAATTGGTTCAACCGTATATCCTTTGAGGGGAATTCCAATTACAATGACGGCCTGTGGTATGAGGGCTGGGAAGGGAATTACGATCTGGTGAAGCTGAACCTGCATAACGAGGACGTGGTGAACTACCTGCTGGAGAGCGTGCGGTTCTGGGTGGAAGAGTTCGGCATTGACGGTCTGCGTCTGGATGTGGCTTATTGTCTGGATGAGGGGTTTGTGCGCAGGCTCCGCAGCTTCACGGAGAGCCTGAAGGAGGAGTTCTTCCTGGTGGGAGAGATGCTGCATGGAGATTACAATCGGCTGATGAACGACAGTATGCTTCATTCCGCTACCAATTACGAATGCTATAAAGGACTCCACAGCAGTTTTAACAGCATGAACCTTTTTGAGATCGTTCATTCTCTGCTGCGGCAGTTTGGGCCGGAGAATTGGACGCTTTACAGAGGGAAACATCTGCTGTCTTTTGTGGATAACCATGATGTGACCAGAGTGGCCAGTATTTTGGGCAATGAGAAGCACCTTCCTCTGATCTACGCGGCTGCTTTCGGCATGCCCGGCATTCCCTGTGTATATTACGGCAGTGAATGGGGGGAGAAGGCGGAGAAATCTCAGGGCGATCCCGCATTGCGGCCAAGTTTTGACGAGCCCCGGTGGAATGCGCTCACAGACTGGATCAGCGCTCTGAGCAAGGCGAAGAGGGAGTCCGAGGCGCTGAATTACGGCAGCTTCCGCTCCGTTCTGCTGACAAATCGTCAGTGCATATTCGAGAGAAAGTCAGAGCACGAGAGAGTGCTGGTGGCTATCAATGCGGACGGGGAAGAATTTGCCGCGCATTTTGATGCGGGCTGCGGCACGGCAGTGGATTTAATCAGCGGTGAGACACATGATTTCGGAGGAGGAAGCAAACTTCCTGCCTACAGCGCATTTTTCTGGAAGATGGAAAAATAGACAGCGCTCAGACAAAATAGAAGGACGGACTGCTTAACCGCCGGCTTTGCCAGGGAAGAATACCCGGCAGGGCCGGCGGTTTTTTATGCACAGGTCCGTGCGCAAAGTGCGACTCCCCGAACATGGAAGTTTGCCGCTGAAGCGGTGCAGAGGCCGCGCGGCGAGCAGGGATAAAATCTCCCCTTCTTGATCTTAGGGAAAAGAAATAAGAAAATGGGTATTGACATATGATATTATATCCTGAGTTTGACACCTGAAACAGCAAAAAAGTCCCAGAGGCCTTGAATTTA